>JAQUEX010000139.1 GCA_028684935.1 Kiritimatiellia bacterium
TCTCATGGTCGAATAGCCCGTTCATGATGACAGTGTAATAGCTCGTGCGTGCCACATTCAAGATTATGATTACGAGCAAGATTACGATTACGAATCACGGACCCCAACAGAACTGCCATGCGCCCCGGCCCTGGCACAGGTTGTGTTGGACGTTGCGAGTTCGGCACGAGGTGTGCTATCGTACTGTGCAACTACGAACGAACATGCAGGTTTGGAAGGAGTTGTATGACGGAACAGGCTCACGTGTTGGCGCAGGCCCTCAATGCAGATTTGCAGACGGGCGGCGGTTCTCTCTTCGGCATGCTCTCGGTCAGGGGACAGCGCGCCTTTTTCCCGTCGCGCGGCATTCTCGGTCAGAGCGCTGAAGCGAAAGACGCCGCCATCAACGCTACGATCGGCACGGCTTTCGAAGAGGACGGTTCGCCGCTCTGTCTCGAGTGTCTTGAAGAGTTGGTCAATCTGCCTTCAACCGCCTATCTCTACGCGCCGAGCTTTGGCCAGCCGGGGCTGCGCGACGCCTGGCGCGACATGCTGCTTGTGAAGAATCCCTCGCTGGCCGGCAAAAAATTCAGCCTGCCGGTCGTCACGCACGCGCTGACGCACGGCCTCAGCATCGCGGGGTACCTGTTCGCCGACCCCGGCGAAGCCTTGATCCTGCCTGACCTCTATTGGGACAACTATGAATTGCTGTTCGAAGAGGCGTACGGCGGCACGCTCACAACCTTTCCGATGTTTGCGGGTGACCGGTTCAATGTGGCCGGCATGGAGCGCTTGCTGCTGGCCCCCGGCGACAAAAAGATCGTGATTCTCAACTTCCCGAACAACCCGACCGGCTACACGGCGACGGAGGATGACGTCGCGGCGATCCGCGCCGCGCTGCTGCGCGCTGTCGAGGCCGGCAAGCGGGTGGTGGTGATTCTTGACGACGCGTATTTCGGCCTGGTCTATGAGCCGGGCGTCAGCAAGGAGTCGCTCTTCGCCGATCTCTGCGACCTGCATCCGAATCTGCTGGCGGTCAAGCTCGACGGCCCGACCAAGGAGGACTACGTGTGGGGCATCCGCGTGGGCTTCATGATGTTCGGCTGCAAAGGCGCGACACCGGCGCAGTACAAGGCACTCGAGGCCAAGGCCGCCGGCGCGGTGCGCGGCTCGATCTCCAGCGTCACCAACATCGGGCAAAGCCTGCTGCTGAATGCCTACCGCAATCCCGCGTATGCCGCGCAGAAGCAGGAGAAATACAACACGCTCAAACGGCGGTACGAGCGGATCAAGGCGATCTTCGCCGCGCATCCAGAATACACGCACTCGTTCGTCCCGATGCCCTTCAATTCAGGGTACTTCATGTGCGTCAAGCCGTTGGGCGTTGATTCCGAGGCGGTGCGCAAGCGCCTGCTCGCTACGCGAGGCACCGGCGTCATCGTGCTGATGGGCCTGATCCGCCTGGCCTTCTCGTCTGTGCCGTGCGACAAGCTCGACGCGCTGTTCGACAATCTGCACGCGGTGATTCAGGAGCTGAAAGCCGCTCACACGTAACGGCGTTCGACGCGGTTGCCGAACGAGCAGATGATCTCATACGGGTGGGTGTTTTTGAGCGCGGCCCAATCCTCGACGGTCAGGGCATGGATGCCCGCGCCGCCGAGGCAGACCACCTCGTCGCCTACCTGCGCGTCCGGAACACTCTCCAGCGAGACCGTGGCGTAGTCCATCGAAAGCCGCCCCAGCACCGGGCAGGGCACGCCGCGGATCAGCAGGTAGCCGCGGTTGGAGAGCGCGAGCGGCAGACCGTCGGCATAACCGGCCGACACCGTGCCGACGCGCGCGGCGCGGTGCAGGCGGTACGTATGGCCGTACCCGATGCCCGTGCCGGACGGCAGGGTGCGGATGGCGGTGAGCCGGGTTTTCAGCGAGAGCACCGGCGCCACATGCAGCGCGCGGCGGCCGGCCGTGTCGAACGAGCCGTGCAGATTGATGCCGGTGCGCACCTGGTTGAACGGTGCGCGGCAGGCGCGCGGGAAATTGTTGATCGCGTCGCTGTTGGCGATGTGCCGCTTCGCGAAGCGGATGCCGCGCGCGGCCGCCTGCTCCAGGATCGCGCAGAACAGATCCATCTGGCGGTTCGTCAGTTCCGATCCGGTCTCATAGGCGTAGGGGAAGTGAGAGAAGATCCCTTCCAGCCGAAGGTTGGGCAAGGCGGCTGCCTCTTCAATCACCGGCAGGGCCTCTTGCGCAAGGATGCCGAGGCGTCCCATGCCGGTGTCGAGCTTCACGTGCGCGGCGGCGGTCTTGCCGCATCGCACCGCCGCCGCGCTGATGCGCGCCGCGGTCGCGCGGTCGGTCACGGGCAATGTCACGCCGGCCGCGACCATCGGTTCGATCTCGTCCGGCAGGACACTGCTCAGAATCTGCACCGGTTTGCCGAGCGGCAGGAGCTGCAGCGCTTCATAAGGTTCGGCCACGCCGAAGCACGAGGCCCCGGCCCGCGCGAGCGCCTCGGCGATCGGCAGTACGCCCAACCCATAGGCGTTGGCCTTGAGCACGGCCAACACGCCGCACGGGGCGACGGCCTCCGCGATTTTGCTATAGTTGCGGGTGAGGGTTTCCAGGCTGATTTCCAGCCAGACTCTGCGCGGAAGGTCGTTCATAACAGGACGTTCAGGAGTACGTGTCTTGACGGGCGTACGGTAACAAAGGCCTCAGCACGCTTCAAGGAGGAAGTCCCGCCCGATCTCGCCGGAAGCGAATTCAAAAACGTTGAATCACGCCCGATTCGCCGTGAGGGACGACAAGATCTGACAAAATTGTCATTGCGGAGCCGAGGTCGGCTGTAGTATAACCGACAACATGACGTGGTTTTAACAGTCGCCCCGTGTCGGGCGAAATCAGGAAAGGCTGGAGAAGTATGGAGAGCAGTTCGTATAACCCGTTTCACGTGGCGCAAGGGCAATTCGACAAGGTGGCCGCGTTGCTTGAATTAGACGAGGGGGTGCGGGAACTCCTGCGCCAGCCGCTGCGCGAATATCAATTCTCAATTCCCGTTCGGATGGATGATGGCACGGTCCGCGTGTTCAAGGGCTTCCGCGTTCAGCACAATGACGCGCGCGGCCCGGCGAAGGGCGGCATCCGCTTTCATCCGATGGAGACGATCGACACCGTGCGCGCGCTGTCGATGTGGATGACCTGGAAGTGTTCGGTTGTGGACATCCCGCTGGGCGGCGGCAAAGGCGGCGTGATCTGCGATCCGCACCACCTGAGCCAGCGCGAGCAGGAGCAGATCTGCCGCGGCTGGATACGCCAGATCGCGCGCAACGTGGGGCCTATCAGCGATGTGCCGGCGCCGGATGTGATGACCAACGGGCAGCACATGCTCTGGATGCTCGACGAATACGAAACGATTCACGGCGGCCGCTATCCGGGCTTCATCACCGGCAAGCCGGTCGGCATGGGCGGATCGCTGGGACGTACCGAGGCCACGGGCTTCGGCGTGATCTTCACGCTGCGCGAGGCCTTGAAGGAGCTGGGCATTGACCTGGCGAAGACCACGGCGAGCGTGCAGGGCTTCGGCAACGTGGCGCAGTATGCGGTGCAGCTTTACACGGAACTGGGCGGCACGGTGGTCGCGATCTCCTGCTGGGATCAGGCGGACAAGACCTCGTATACGTTCCGCAAGGCGGACGGCATCAGCCTCAAAGAGCTGCGCGGCATCTCCGACAAGTTCGGCGGCATCGACAAGGCCCGTGCGCGCGACCTGGGTTATGAGATGCTGCCGGGCGGGGCCTGGCTGGAGCAGGATGTGGATGTCCTGATTCCGGCGGCGCTTGAGAATCAGATCAACCGCGAGACGGTGGCGAAGATCGCGAAACGCGTGAAGGTCATCGCCGAGGGTGCGAACGGCCCGACCACGCCCGAGGCCGACGAGGTTATCAAGCAGCGCGGCATCTTTGTGTTGCCGGACTTCCTGACCAACGCAGGCGGTGTGACGTGCAGCTATTTCGAGCAGGTGCAGTGCAACACCAACTACTATTGGGAGAAGGACGAGGTGCTCGCCAAGCTCGACACCAAGATGACCGCCGCTTTTGCGGCGGTCTATGACCTGGCCAAGCGCCAGAAGCTGTACATGCGCGATGCGGCCTACATGATCGCCATCAACCGGGTGGCCGAGGCGGTCAAGCAGCGCGGCTGGGCGTAAGCCGCGGCTGCGTGCGCCGGGATTCAGGCGGTCGGCGCCTGAGTCCCGGCTCCTGATTTTTCGGTACACAGGCAAGCGTGCCGGGCGGCAGGCTGCGCCAGAGCGGACGGGGGGACCATGGGCGAGAAAAAGCAGGCTCAAGACCGGTTCACGGTGTTGCGGGAGCGCGCGAAAGAGCTGAACTGTCTCTATCAGGTGGAAGAACTGCTCGGGAACGACCGGCTCTCCTTGCCGCAGATCTTCAAAGAACTGATCGTCATCATCCCGTTCGGCTGGCAATTCCCCAAGCTGTGCCAGGTGAGGATCGTGCATGAGGATGCCGTCTACGAGCCGCCGCAGTATACGCCCACGCATTGGGCTGAGACGGTTCCGATCAAAGAGGAGGACCGTGTCGTCGGTTTCATCGAGGTCTCCTACAGCAGCGAGGTGCCTGCTTCACGCGAGGGGATCTTTCTCCAGAAGGAGATGAAGCTGATCCGCACCATCGCGGAGCGCATTGGCCAGACGATCTTTCACCGTAAACTTGAAAAGCTGCTCAAGGATTGGGAGTCGACGCACCGCGCGCTGGCGGCGAAAAGCAACCACGAATGGATGGTGATCGTCGACTTGCTGCGGCGCACCGACGAGAAGCTCTATCTCTACACGTCGCGTAAGATGCTCTACTACCTGTTCCGGAGCGGCGTGAAAGAAGCCCGCCAGTTGCTGAACACCTTCGGCTCTGAACTGGCCCCGCCGCATGGAGACGGCAGTGCCGACAGCAACTGTCCCAGCCACAAGCAGACGCGCGAGAGCATCTTTGCGGTCAGCGACCAGGTGTTCGCGATCGCCTCGCAGCATCTGAGCGACGCCGACATCCTTGAGAATGTGCATAAGTGGATTCAAGAGAACAAGCTCAGCTTCCTGATCAAAGCGGTTGACTCCGGCAATACGCCGCTCAACCAGATCGTCGACGCGATCCTGCGCTACCGTGCGCTGACCGGCAGCGATACCACGCTCGCGAAACCTACCGAGCAATGGCTGCGCGTCTCGCTGATCCGGCGTTTCTTCTCTGACAACATCGATTTCATCAACCTTGCCAAGCGCCACCTTGAGGTGGCTGATTTTTTTGAGTTGGCGCCGCGTATCATTTACCCTTCTGGCAGCAACGGCCGACTGGGCGGCAAGAGTACCGGCCTGTTTCTCGCCCAGCATCTGCTGCGGCGTGCTGCAGATAAGGGCGAAAAGCTGTTTGAGGGAATCAAGACGCCGCGGACCTGGTATCTCACGGCGGATTGTCAAACCGAGTTCCTGCGCCACAATCAGCTCGAGGATGTCAACGAGCAGAAGTACAAAGAGCTTGAGCAGATCCGCATTGAGTATCCCAACATCATTCAGCTCTTCAAGAACGCGCCCTTCCCCGCCGATATCGTCAAAGGGCTGTCGCTGGCCCTGGACGATTTCGGCGAGTGTCCGCTCATCGTGCGCAGCTCCAGTTTGCTGGAAGATCGCACCGGCTCCGCCTTTTCCGGCAAATATAAAAGCCTGTTTCTGCCGAACCAAGGGAGCAAAAAAGCCAGAATGGAGGCCTTGCTCGATGCGATCGCCGAAATCTACGCCTCGGTTTTCGGACCTGACCCCATCCTCTACCGGGCTGAGCACGGGCTGCTGGACTTCCATGAGGAGATGGGCATCCTGATTCAGGAAGTGGTCGGCGCACGCATCGGCCCCTACGTCTTGCCGGCCTATGCGGGTGTCGCCTTCAGCAGTAACGAGTTCCGCTGGTCGCCGCGCCTCAAGCGTGACGACGGACTGGTGCGCCTCGTGCCCGGGCTCGGCACGCGCGCCGTGGACCGCGTCAGCAACGACTATCCGGCGCTGCTCTCGCCCGGCCAGCCCGGTCTGCGGGTGAATGTGAGCCCTGATGAGATCCGGCACTACTCGCCCGCGATGGTCGATGTCATCAATGTTGAGTCGCGCGCCTTCGAGACCGTGCCGCTCGGCACGCTGCTGCGCGAGTACGGTCGCGAGTTCCCCAATCTGCGCCAACTGGTCTCGATCTATCGCGACGGCAACGTCCATGCGCCGTCGGGCCTGGAACTGGACACCGTGAACGACGAGCTGATCGCGACGTTCGAAGGGTTGATCAACCGCACGGAGTTCGTGAAGCGCATCCGCGCCATCCTGCTCGCGCTGCAAGAAGGACTCGGCTCGCCGGTGGATATCGAGTTCGCCTCGGACGGCCATACCTTCTACCTGCTGCAGTGCCGTCCACAGTATACCGAAATCGAGACCGCGCCGAGTGCGATCCCGCAGGAGATCCCGGACAACAAGACGCTCTTCACCGCCACGCGTTTCATCTCCAACGGGCGCGTGCCCGACATCTCGCACATCGTCTACGTGTCGCCCGAGCACTATGCCGAGCAGACCAGCCGTGATGCGCTGGTGGATATCGCCCGCGCCGTGGGCCGCCTGAATGTGCTCTTGCCTAAGCGGAGGTTCATTCTGATGGGGCCGGGACGCTGGGGCAGCCGGGGCGATATCAAGCAGGGCGTCCAGGTGACCTACGCCGACGTCTGCAACACCGCCGTGCTGATCGAGATCGCACGCAAGAAAGGGGGGTACGCGCCGGAACTGTCGTTCGGCACCCACTTCTTCCAGGACATGGTCGAAGCGGGCATCCGCTACATCCCGCTCTATCCGGACGAATCCGGCGTGGCGTTCAATGAGCGTTTCCTCAACAGCTCGAAAAACATGCTGGGGAACATCGTGCCGGAGTATGCGCACCTCGCCGACGTCATCCGGGTCATCGATATCCCCGGCTGCGAGCAGGGCCATGTGCTGCGCATCCTGATGAATGCCGACCTCGGCAAGGCGATCGGTTACTTGGCCCCGCCGTCGGCGCCGAGCGACGAAGAGCACGCGGCCGCTGCTCAGCGGCCCGTCGAACACCGCTCGGAAGATTACTGGCGCTGGCGGCTGCGCATGGCCGAGCAGCTCGCGCGCTGCGTGAAACGCGAACGGTTCGGCGTCCGCGCCCTGTACCTCTTCGGCTCGACCGCCAACGCGACCGCCGGCCCCGGCAGCGACATCGATCTGCTGGTGCATGTGCAGGGGTCGCCGGAGCAGCTCCGAGACCTGACGGTGTGGTTGGAGGGGTGGAGCCTCAGTTTGGCTGAACAGAATTATTTGCGCACCGGCTACAAGACCGAAGGCCTGCTCGACGTGCATCTGGTGACCGACGCGGATATCGCGGCGCGCACCAGCTATGCGGTCAAGATCGGCGCGGTGACCGATCCGGCCTGGCCCCTGGCGCTGATGGATGACCCGGCGGACGAGTAAATGTGAAAAACCTGTTTTTTGATTTGGACGGCACGCTGATCGATTCGCGCGCCGATTTGGCGTGCGCGGTGAATCTCACGCGGCAGGACTTCGGCCTGCCGCCGCGATCGACCGCAGAGGTGGTGGCGTGTGTCGGCGAAGGCGTGCGCCTGCTGATCGAACGCGCGATCCCCGAGCGGCCCGATCTCTGGGAGGCGATGCTGGCGCGCCAGCGCGTGCATTATGCCGCGCATTGCCTGGACCGCACCGTGCTCTATCCCGGTGTCGCGGAGACGCTGGAAGCCCTCTGTGCCGCAGGCTGGCGGCTGGCCGTCGTCACCAACAAGCCTGGCCCTGTCACGCGCCCGATCCTCGAAGGTCTCGGCATCGCGCGTTTTTTCGGCGCGGTGGTGGGCGGCGGCGACACGCCGGCGCTCAAGCCCGACCCGGCGCCGCTGCGGCTGGCTGCCGAGCGGCTGGGTGTCACGCTGGATGCTGATGACTGGATGGCGGGTGACAACTTCACCGACCTCGCTGCCGGCCGGCACGCCGGCCTGCGCCGATGCTTCTGCCGCTATGGCTTCGGCGAGCCGCGCGACGAGACGTGGGATCTCGCGATCGACCGGTTCGCAGATCTGCGGGAATCTCTTAGCCGGTAGGGCGGCCTCGCCGAGACTGCACAACACCCAACGCCGAACGCCCAACGCCGAACGCCGAACTCAAAACATCGAAGGTCGAAGGGCGCGGGTCGCAGGTCAAACACAACCCCCTTCTGTCTCACGCGAAGCCGCGAAGTCGCGAAGGGAATCAATCGGATGAGGATGTCTCAAGAGGTGGAGGAGACTGCGGGCGCATGGCAGTTCTGTTGGTGGATACCCTGCTTATTCGTAATCTTAATCGTAATCCTAATCGTAATCCTAATCCGCTAACCGCCGGTCGTCGGTCTCATATTCGGCCCGTTCCTCATGGATA
>JAQUEX010000140.1 GCA_028684935.1 Kiritimatiellia bacterium
TGACGCCCGATTCCAGCCGTTTCTGGCCGCGCGAGAGCTATGCGGTGGGGAGCAATCCGCCCAGCCTCGACAAGCAGTTCGTGCGCGACTGGCTGGACAGTGTCGCCTTCAATCACCAGCCGCCCGCGCCGGTCCTCCCGGACGAGGTGGTCGCCAAGACACGCGCGAAATATGTCGAGGCTTACGAAACCTTGACCGGACAGCGCTTCGTGTAACGCGACGGGAAACACATGGAACCGGACAGGCATCAACAAGAACTCGCCTTGCTGCACAACATCAGCCGGATTGTCGACCAAAGCATCGACATGCGCTCGGTGGTGCACCCGGTTCTCGAGGCGCTCGCGACCACGCTCGGTTTCCGCATGGCGACCATCACGCTGCTGCGCAAGGGCGGCGACGACATTCTGATCGAGGCCGCACACGGGCTGACGCGCATGCAGGCCGAGCTGGGACGCTACAAGCTCGGCGAGGGTGTGACCGGCAAGGTGGTGCTCACCGGCGAGCCGATGATCATTCCGCGCACCAGCGAGTCGCGCATCTTCCTCAACCGTACGCAGCTCGGGCGCAGCGCGGACACGGCCTTCATTTGCGTGCCGATCAAAGAAAAGCAGGAGGTGGTCGGGGCCTTGAGCATCTGCCGTCCGCACGCGCCCGACGCGCAGTTGCAGGAGGACGCGCAGCTTCTCGGGGTCGTGGCCTCAATGCTGGCACGCGCCGTTCTCCTGCGCCGCGACGTGCTGGCCCAGCAGGAGTCGCTTAAGGAGGAGAACCGACAGCTCAGGGCCGAGTTGACGCGCCGCTATCACCCCGACAACATCATCGGCAATTCGCGCGAAATGCAGGGGGTATACGACCAGATCTACCAGGTGGCCAAGAGTCAGGCCACGGTGCTGATCCACGGCGAGACCGGCACCGGCAAAGAGCTGGTGGCGCATGCGTTGCACTACGCGAGCAACCGCGCGTCAGGACCGTTCGTGCGCGTGCACTGCGCGGCCCTGCCGGAAAATCTGATCGAGAGCGAGTTGTTCGGCCACGTGAAGGGCGCCTTTACCGGCGCGGTCACCGACCGCAAGGGACGCTTCGAGCTGGCTGACGGCGGCACGATCCTGCTGGACGAGATTGGCGAGATCCCGCTGCCGATCCAGGCCAAGCTGCTGCGCGTGCTGCAGGAGCGCGAGTTCGAACGCGTGGGCGGCGTGAAGACCATCAAGGTCAACGTGCGCATCATCGCGGCCACGCACCGCGACCTGCAGAAAATGTCAGAGCAGCGGTTGTTCCGTGAGGACCTCTACTATCGCCTCAGCGTCTTTCCGATCTACATCCCGCCGCTGGTCAAGCGTAAGGCCGACATCCTGCTGCTGGCCGATTACTTCATGGCCAAGTACGCCGAGCAGAACGGCAAGAAGGTTTCCAAGTTTTCCAACGACGCGGTCGACCTGCTGATGCGCCACACATGGCCCGGCAACGTGCGCGAGCTGGAGAACTGCATCGAGCGCGCGGTGCTGCTGACCGACGATGAGGTGATCCGGGCGTCGTCGCTGCCCTCTTCGATCCAGCTCCCCGGGGAGCCGGACGAGGCGCCGAAACCACTCGCGCCGACGCTGACCGAGGGCGCGTCGCTGGGCGACATGGTGGGTGTGTACGAAAAAGCAATATTGACTGAAGCGTTGAAACTCAACCGGGGCAACATCGCGGCGACGGCGCGCCAGTTGAGTTCCACGCCGCGGATCGTCGGCTACAAGGCCAAACAGTATGGCCTGGTCGCGGAGTGATCAGGAGGCCGGTGAGAATTGATCTTTACCGACGCCGCATTCCGGGCAGCACCAGTCGTCCGGAATCGCCTCGAACGGCGTGCCGGCCGCGATGCCGTTGTCCGGATCGCCAGTCTCGGGATCATACACATACCCGCACACATTGCACACGTATTTCTGCATAGAAGGAATCCTTTCTGTGAGTGTCTTAGTAAACCGGGTTTGTTGAAACCGGTCAACCGTTTTCTTGGTGCGTGTCGTCATCCGTGTCGGCATCGATGGGTGACCGGGGTGCGCGCTCGCCGCGCGGTTCCATGTCCGGCGTGATCGTCAACGGCGACAGCGGCCGTTCCGGCGCGGGGAGCGACTGAAACCCGCACTGGCCGATCGGCAAGCCCTGGCCGCGGAAAATGTGTTCGAACTCGGTCTGCTCGTGCGGGGCGCGCTCCATCGCGGGGATCTCGCGAAAGCGCGGGTCGGCGGCGAGCCGCGTACGGATCTCGGCGAAATAGTCAAGGTGGTCGGTGGCGATCTGCACCGTGCCGCCGATCTCGAGTCGCGCCCAGAGCGCGTCGAGAAAGAGCGGTGAGAAGAGCCGGCGGTTGTGATGGTGGCGTTTGGGCCAGGGGTCCGGAAAGAAGACGTAGACGGTGCGCACGCGGTGGACCGGCAACAGGTAGTAAAAGGTGTAGAACGCCTCGAGCCGCAGCACGCGGAGGTTGTCGAGCTTGAGACGCCCGGCCTTCTTGTCCAGCTTGGCCACGCGCGACAGCATGCGCTCGATGCCGAGATACTGGGTCTCCGGGTGCTGCGCGGCGCGCGCGGAAAGAAAGCGTCCTTTGCCGCAACCGATCTCGATTTCAAGCGGGCGCTCGGGATCGAACAGGGTGTCGATCGGCAGGGGGACGGTCAGGCTGGTCACCGGGATGACGCGGGTTGGGGTGAGAGGTGAGCGCATAAAGGTGGGCGGGACTGGGGGTGAAAGGGTGGGCGTGCTGAAACGGCGCGGATGCCGTTCACGGCTGCGGCTCGCCGGCTGGCGCGGCAAGGCATCCGAGCGCGGCGAGAAAGGCTGCGGCGGGGCGGACCGGGCGCAGCGTTTGACTGTCGACATGAGCGTGGACCGTATAGCCTTCGGCGAGCAGGCGCCCGTCGCGGCGCACTTCGCAGGCGATCTTCAGGCGGACGCCTCTAAAGGAATCGCACCAGGCCACGATCTCCAGCAAGTCGTCGTAGGTGGCGGGCGCATGGTACTGGACGTGCGCCTCCAGCACCGGCAGGGCGTGCCCCCCGGCCTCCAACTCGCGGTAGGTGATGCCGCAGGCGCGCATCAGCTCGTTGCGGCCGCGCTCGAAAAGGGTCAGATAATTGGCGTAGTAGACCACGTGCATCTGGTCGGTGTCGGCATACGGCACGCGGTAGGCGAGGGTGACGCGTTTCGGTTCAGACATCTCAGGTTCCTTCATCGATACGGAGGCAGTGTAGAGGGCTCGGGCGGGGTTGGCAAGCGCTCTTTTCGGGCAACGCGGGATTGACATCCGCGCCGGTGTGGCGCATGCTACACGCACCCTTTTATCTCACCCCTTTTGGCTAAGGAGGCGGCGCGAATGGTTGGTTCATTTCTGTTGCCGGCGGGCTTGCCGCTGGCCTCTCTGCTCGGCGGTTTTCTGACATCGAACATGATGGGGAAAGGCATCGTGCTGGTTCAGCTCGCCAGCTCGATCGTGGCCGCCGCGATCATCATCGGCAAGAATAAGGAGCTCAACAGCATTGCGCGCAACAGCAAACGTTTCCTGCGTGAATTCCTGCTCGGCAGGGATGTGCTCGACTACTACCTGCTGCGTAAAAAGGGTGTGATGACGGCGCTCGAACTGATCTACGACCGCACCTGCGAACGCATGGTCAAGCTGCTCGATCCCGACATGCGGCGCTCGGTGATCGGCCGCCAGAGCGATGCCGCCCAGGCGGCCCTTACGGCCCGCGAGATCGAGCTGGTGCGCAGCACCTGTGAGCACACCGTGCAGGAAGAGGAGATCCGTATTGAACACGGCATGGGCCTGCTGGCGACGATCGTGACCGCCTCGCCGATGCTGGGCCTGCTCGGAACGGTGTGGGGCGTGCTGGACGCTTTCGCCGACATGGGCGCCAAAGGCACGGTGCTGCTTTCGGAGATCGCGCCCTCAATCTCGTCGGCGCTGGTCACCACCGTGGTGGGTCTGCTGGTGGCGATCCCCAGCGCGATCTTTTACAATGCGCTCGCCGCCAAAGTCCGCCAGCTTTCGACCGATATGGTCGGGTTTGCCGATGAGCTGATGGGGCGGGTCGCCTGCGAATTCCAGGGGAGGAGCGACTGATGGCTCTGCGGCGTCTGGGTCGCAAGAAGGCTTCAGGGGTTATCAACAACATCGACATGACGTCGTTGATCGACCTGACCTTTCTCTTGCTGATCACCTTTATCATTACGATGCCCGCGATCGAACAGGGCATCTCGGTGAAGCTGCCTCAAGGCAAAGCGGACGCGCTGCCGGTCAAAAAATCGAACGTGGTCACGCTCGATGCCGAGGGGCGGGCCTACCTCAACAACCGCGAGATCACCCTGGAAGATCTGGAGCGCACGCTGGGCAACCTCGCGGCGGAGGATCCGGACGTCGCCGTGCTGGTGCGCGGCGATGAGCGCCTGGAGTACGGCAAGGTGGTTCAAGTGATGAAGATCCTCTATAAGGTGCGGATCACGCGCATGGCGCTGGTCACCCAATCGGACTGAATGACGCGTGAAGACGGGACCGGTCAATTCCTATTCGCTGAAGTGGTCGATGGCGCTGCACGGCATCTTGCTGGCGGTGGCGGTCGCGGTGCCGCTGATTCCTGGCTGCCGTCCCAAGGAACTCGCGATCCCGCTCGATTTCACGGTCGTGCTGGAAGAAAACATCGTGGAGCCGAATGTGCCGGACGAGCCGACGCCAGCCCCCGACCCGAAACCGCAACCCGAGCCGCCCAAACCGACGCCGCTGCCTGAGCCGCCCAAGCCGGCGCCGCTGCCTGAGCCGCCCAAGGATGCGGTGGCGGTCGAAAAGAAACCGGACCCGCCTAAGAGAAAACCCGAGAAGAAGCCAGACCCGCCCAAGAAGCAGCCCGAAAAGAAACCGGCCCCGCCCAAACCGCCGCCGAAGAAGCCCGACTTCCAGAAGGGGCGTCGCGTGGAGGCTCCCAAGCCCAAGCAGCCGCGTTTTGACGAACTCTACAAGCCGTACGATCCGAGCAAGCCCGCCAGCACGAAACCGGTGACCGACAAAAAATTGTCGCGGGCAGAGATTGAGAAGGCGCTGCGCGACGGCGCGCGCGCCGGCACGCGCAACAGCATTCCCGAAGATGAGATCTCGCGCTGTGTGCTGCTGGTGCGGCGCGCGCTCTATGAAGCCTGGGTGCAGCCGGGCGCCGGCGACGCCGGCCCCCGGCCGGCCTTGCTGGACATCCGCTTGGACAGCACGGGCCGGATCGTCAGCTACCGGATCCGGCAATCCTCTGGCAGCGCCTACTTTGACCAGACTGTGCTCAAAGCCGCCGCCAATGCGCAGCCCATCCGCGGACTCTCTCTCGCCTTCCTCAAGCACTATGAAGTCTTGACGGTTGAATTCAAACTGGAGTGACCCTCGGCGGGGTATCCGGAATCGTATGGCACACTGCTCCGGACGGAGATGACGTGGCTTGCGGCCTGTGCCGCGCGCACGTTCTGGTCCGCAGCCGCCATCCGGGGATAAAAAAAGGCGGCACCCGCGAGGGGTGCCGCCACAGAGTGTTGCTGTCGCGCGCTGGATTACCAGCGGCTACCGCCGCGGTCACCACCACGGTCGCGACCGCGGAATCCGCCGCCGCCGCCGCCGCCGCCGCGCTCTTCGCGCGGTTTCGGCTGCGACTCGTTGATGCGCAGCTTACGCCCTTCGATATCATATCCATTCAGCGCGTCGATCGCTTGCTGAGCCTGAGCCCGGTCCGCCATCTCGACGAAACCGAACCCCTTGGACCGGCCTGTCATACGGTCGATCACGACACGCGCCGAGGCAACCTCACCATGTGCCGCGAAAAGACCTCTCAGGTCGTCGTCTGTCGTTGAGTACGGAAGGTTGCCAACGTAGATGTCCATGCCTGCGTTCCTCGTGTTTCCACTGTCCAGCCATGTTGTTGCTTGAGCCGGCTGCATCAGAACCCATGGCTTGGTCTGCTGCAGCGGACATGTTGCCATGCCCCGGAACCCCATCTTCACGTAACACACGTCGCGCAAACGATGAAGTACCCCGAAGAGTCAAAAATACCAGTTGTAAGAATAGGATAATGGCATTCTGTTCTTATAAGCAAGTACAAAATGATAAAAGATTGAAAAAATTATGGATCGCTGCCATCGCGTTCACTGCACGCTGAACAAGGTCCCTCGCGCCGTGTCGCGGAGGTAGCCGTCCGCAGTCTGCCAAGCGCGCCGTCCGGAGGGGGTGGCGAAGCGGCCCAGTTGCGCGGGCGTGAGCCGCTCCAGGAAGCGCAGCGTGTCGGCCGCGAGGTCGCCGATCAGCGTGACGGTCGCATCGGGAGCAAAGAGGGCCGCACCGACAGTCAGCGGCGTCACGCCGAAGTCGAGAACCGATGTGCCGGCGAAGAGCGTCTGTCCGGCGGTGTTGAGCGCGGCGGGAGATTCGGGACGGACGGTGGCGCCGTCGATCGTGAGCGCGGCGCCGCCCGCGAAGGCGTCGGCCGTGGCGAGCGAAAGGACGGCGTTGGTGGAGAGGTTTACCGTGTGCGGCACACTCTGCGCGGCGGCGATACGTAGTTCGGCATTTGCCAAGACGGTAAGCATGTTCGTGCCGGCGAGGGCGTTCGCCGCCTCGAGGCGCAACGTGCCGCTGCGCACGGTGACCGGCCCGCCAAAGGTGCTGCCGGAGGCGGCGAGGGTCATGGCGGCAGCGCCGGACTTGATCAATGGCTGGTTGTAGCGTCCGGCTTCCGGGTAATCATGCAACTGCGCGGCGACGGTGAAGTCGGCGCGGCACTCGACGATGAACGGCGTGTTTTGCGCGTTGTTGACGAGGGTGAAGCCTGCGGCATTCGTCGAGGCGGCCGGCCCGAGGATCAGCCAGTGGGCGGGGGTTGTCAAATAGCCGATGCGGATGCGGTTGCCGATGAGGCGGGCACCGTTCTGCAGGGTCATGTTATTGGCGTACTGGCCTGAATCGCCGTGGTCGCCGGTGTACAGCCGGCATTCGGAAGCGTTGAGCGTGATCGGACGGGACAAGCCGAGCGTGAAGGTGTTGTTCACGTGCAGGACGGAGCCGCCGGAGAGCGCGAGCGGGCAACCCTCGCCGAGGCCCTTGCCCTCGGCGGCTCGGTTGGCCGCAGCAACAAGGGTGGCACCGTCGCGCGCCTGGATGGAGGAGGGCGCAGGGACGGATATGGCAGGGACGTTGATGTAGGCCGTGCGCCGCTCCACGGTGATCGGCCCTGCGAAGGCGAGTCCGGCGGACACCGTGATAGGAGGCGGCGTACCGCCTGCGATCAGGGCGATCGACATCACGCCGTAGCCGCCCATCGTGTTGTCTGTGGCGATGGTGAAGGACGTCCAGCCGGGGTTGGTGTCGAAATCGAAGCCGGGCAGATGCCGGCCGCTGAGATAGCGCGCGTAGTCGCAGGAGGCCATAATGTCGTTGCCCTGCTGCGTGAGGCGGACTTTCACGCATTTGGTGTGAACATCGTCGAAGATGTGCGCTTGAAACGTGACAGCGTCTTCTCCGGCACGCCAGTGGTGGATGGCCGCAGGAACAGGGCCTCCCAGACCGTTGTTCATTGCACCGCCTCCCAATGCGACCGCCGCGCCGGTGATCTCTGCCAGACGGGCCCCGGTCAGCACGGTGGCTACGGCCGGCGTAATCGGGAGAAACGTATCGTGGACCGGGTTGGTGACCGCAGGCTGCGGCGCACCGGACGGCGCGGCGATACGCAAAGCCCCTTTACCGGTCGGAGCGGCAGCGAGCGAGACGTAATCGGGCGCGTCCAGAGTGAGCAGCGACGAGGAGCTGAGGAGATTGACGCGCGCAGAAAGCAATCGCGCGGGAGCAAAGGCTGCATCCTCCACAGTAATGCGTCCCGGCAAAACAGCCGGTTGCCTCGCGGCCAGTCCGGCGGTTGTCAGGACAGCCTGAAGGCGGACGATGTTGATGCCGTCGGCGGTGTCGGGGCCGTTTGCCAGCGGCAGCGCGTCTCCGGCGAGGTCGAAATCAATGCCGCGGCGGTCTTGATACGTGCTTTCCGGGAACACCAGTGCCTTGGCATAAAGTGCGCGGGCGGAAAGCCCTCCCGCATCCTCCTTGAGTTCGACTTTCACGCAATAGGTGGCGTTGCTGGCGGAAACCTGAAACTGGACCGCGGCGGTCGTGGGCGACAGGCGTTGCCAATGGAAGGGGAGGGCTGTCAGGAGATCCCGGTTGTTGACAAGGCTGCCGCCCATGTACGCTTCGAGATCGGTGATCCGGTCAAGCGTCGCGCCGCTGCCGGCGGCCAGCGGCGCGGGCACGGCGGCGGGCAGATAGGTGCTGGTGGCGTGGGTCGGGAAGAGCGCGAAGGCGGGGCAGCCATACCCGGCGCTGGCGAGGCTGGTCGCGATGGTGCCGTTGACCGTGATGGTGTCGAAGTCGAAGCCGACTTGGTAGCCG
>JAQUEX010000141.1 GCA_028684935.1 Kiritimatiellia bacterium
TCCGGCGGCAACACCGACCGCCAGCTCATGCTGATGAAGGACATGGGGGTGACGGTCATTGCCTGCACGCCCAGCTACTTCCTGCATCTGATCGACGAAGGCATGAAGAAGGGCATCGACTTCAAGGCCGACATGAAGCTCAAACACGGCATTTTCGGGGCCGAGCCCTGGACCGAGGAGATGCGCGCCAAGATCGAGAGCCTGACCGGCATCACCGCACACGACATCTACGGGCTGACCGAGATTTCCGGTCCGGGCGTGGCCAACGACTGCTCTCACCGCCGCGGCCTGCATGTCTTCGAGGACCACTTCTACCCCGAGATCGTCGACCCCGAGACGCTGGAGCCGCTGCCGGACGGCGAACAGGGTGAACTGGTCTTCACGACCCTGTCGCGCACCGGCACGCCGATGCTGCGCTACCGCACACGTGACCTCTCGCGCATCCTGACCGGCCCCTGCCCGTGCGGCCGCACCATCCGCGCCATCGAGCGCATCAGCGCCCGCAGCGACGACATGCTGATCATCCGCGGCGTCAACGTCTTCCCGTCGCAGATCGAGGCCGGCCTGATGGCCATCGACGCGGTCCTGCCGCACTACCTCATCGTGGTCGACAAGATCGGCGACCTCGATACCCTCGAGATCAAGGTCGAGGTCACGCCGGAAACCTTCAGCGACGACATCAAATCGCTGGAGAAACTGCGCGCGCGCATCGGCCACGCCGTCCAGCGCATCATCAATATCAGCGCCACCATCACGTTGGTCGAGCCGCACACGCTGCCGCGCAGCGAGGGCAAACTCCGCCGCGTGACCGACCTGCGCAAGAAGGCGTAAGCCAGAAGAAAGGGCTCCGATCATGAAAATCAACCAAATCTCACTTTTTCTCGAAAACAAGCCGGGCCACCTGAACGCCATCTGCCGGACGTTGGCCGCAGCTCAGATCAACATCGTCACCCTCTCGCTGGCCGACACCCAGCAGTTCGGCATCGTGCGCCTGATCGTCGAAGAGTGGCAGAAAGCCAAGGCGGTGCTCGAGCAGGCCGGCTATGTCGTGAATGTGCGTGAAGTGGTGGCGGCCGCCGTGCCGGACAAACCCGGCGGCATGGCCGAGATCCTCGATGTGGTCGGCCAGGCTGGCGTCAACATCGAGTACATGTACGCGTTTGCCTTCCGCCACGGCGCCGAGGCGGTGCTGGTCTTCCGCTTCGACAACCCGGACCGCGCCATCGAGGCCCTCAAAACGGCCGGCCATGACGTGCTGGATGCCGTCACCCTCTTTACCGAAGCGAAATGACGCACGCCCCGCCCCTGCGGCAATAAATCGTTGCCGTATCCGTTCTACCCGACACAACGCCGGTTCGGCGTAAACAGAAAAGGAGAGCTCAGATGAATCGACTGTGTATGACCTCGTTGCTGGCCCTGCTGGCGGCCGGCGCTTCCGCCCAGGCGAATGCCCCTGCCAAACCCGCCGCGCCGGGTGCGTTTCCGGCGCGCGTCAACATGCGGGCCGACGCGATCAAAGAGTTTGACAAGGACGGCGACGGCAAGCTCAATGAAGAAGAGCGCAAGGCCATGATGGCGGCGCGCATGGCCATGGGTGAGAAGCTGCGCATGGAGCGCGAAAAGAAGTTTGACAAAGATGGCGACGGCAAGCTCAGCGACGAAGAGCGCAAGGCCATGATGGAGGCGAACAAAGCGCGCATGGAGGCGTTCCGCAAAACGCGGGAAAAACCCTTTGACAAGGACGGCGACGGCAAGCTCAACGACGAAGAGCGCAAAGCCATGATGGAGGCGATGCAGAAGCGCCGCCCGAACGCAGGCCCTCAGTTCCAAGAGATGATGAAGAAGTTCGACAAGGACGGCGACGGCAAGCTCAACGAGGAGGAGCGCAAGGCCATGCGCGAGGCGCGCCTGAATGCGCCGGCGCAGCCGAAACCCGCCGCCCCGGCCGCTGCGGCGAAATAAGGGTACGCTGGCCCCGCATGCCGCAAACCGACCGTCTTAACAGGCTCAGCGGGAGGCGGGAGCGTGATTCATAAGCCGCGCACAATGACCGTGCGCGGCTTTTTATTTTTTTTGCATTCCGTCTTGCCGCAGCGGCCGTTTCTGTGTACAGTAACGCCGTCCTGTTCTTATCGATAGAAACGAACGCGCCGCCTGCGGCCGCGTCGACAATGAAAGGTAGACTATGATCGCTGGCATTCCTGATCCATGGGTGGCCGCCGCCTATCTGCTCTCCATCAGCGGCGCCCTCGTCTGCGTCGCGTACGGCATCACCAACTGGAACAAAGGCGACGAACCCGTCGGCCCGGAGGACATCAAGTGGGCCAAGGAAGAGAAGGACGAGATCGAGGCCGTACTCTGAACCCTTCGTTGAAAGAAAAACCATGGACATCTTCACACTGATCGCCTTGCTCATCTACCTCTTCGCCATCGGTTACCTGGGGTACCAAGGGTACCGCCAGACCAAGACCGCATCCGACTATCTGGTGGCCGGCCGCAACGCCAACCCGGTCATCATGGCCCTCTCGTATGGAGCGACCTTCATCAGCACCTCCGCCATCGTGGGATTCGGCGGGGCGGCCGCCAACTTCGGTATGGGCGTGCTCTGGCTGACCGTGCTCAACATTTTCATGGGTATCTTCATCGCCTTTGTCGTGTTCGGCAACCCGACACGGCGCATGGGCCACCATCTGGACGCCCACACCTTCCCGGAACTGATGGGCAAGCGTTACGGCAGCCGCCTCATTCAAGTGCTCTGTGCCCTCATCATCTTTTGCCTCATGCCGCTCTACGCCATGGCGGTCATCATCGGCGGCGCCGAGTTCATCGCACCGATCTTCCACATCTCGTACGACGCGGCCCTGTATGTGTTCGCCGTCGTGGTCGCCGCCTACGTCATCGCGGGCGGCATCAAAGGGGTCATGCTGACGGATGCGCTGCAGGGCGCGATCATGCTGGTCGGCATGCTCTTCCTGCTGATCTTCACCTACACCCAGCTCGGCGGCTTCTCGGCCGCACACCAGGCGCTGACCGACCTTGCACCCAGCGTGCCCCCGTCCCTGGCCGCGATCGGCCACCGGGGCTGGACCGCCATGCCGGCCTTCGGCTGGGCCGCCCCCGGCAGCACGGGCGGCGAAGCCGTCCGGTATCATCTCTGGTGGATCATGGTCTCGACCATCGTCATGGGCGTGGGCATCGGCGTCCTCGCGCAACCCCAACTTATCGTGCGCTTCATGACCGTTAAATCCAAGCAGGCCCTCAACCGCGGCGTCGCGGCCGGCGGCGTCTTCATCCTCTTCATGACCGGCGTCGCGTTTGTGGTCGGCGCCCTGGCAAACGTCTACTTTGCCCAACACGAGACCATCCGTTGCACGATCGTTGAAGAACAGGCGCTGCTCGACCCCGGCCCGGACGGCAAAGCCCCGCTGACCCGGCTCCAGCCCGACGCTTCGCCGGACGTGCGCGCACGCGCCAAAACCTTCATCACCTACCGGCTGCCCGGCACCACGGAAGACCAGCCGCTGCACTATATGCTGAAAACCCCCAGCGTCACGGTCGAGCGCGGCGCGGGCGGCGACATCATCCGTCCCGGCCTGATCGCCATCGCGCGCACCGTCACCCTCGGCACCACGCTGCAGGGCAACAGCGACACCATCATCCCGCGCTTCATCAACAGTGCGCTGCCGAAATGGTTCGGCGTCCTCTTCCTGCTGACCCTCCTCTCGGCGGCCATGAGCACGCTCTCCAGCCAGTTCCACACCATGGGCACCGCGATCGGGCGCGACATTTTCGAGACGATCGGAGGCGCCCACTCCACCCGAACCGTGCTCATCACACGGTGCGGCATTGTCATCGGCATTCTGACCGCCATTGTGCTCGGCAAACTGGTGCGCGGCAACATCATCGCCCTCGCGACCGCGCTCTTTTTCGGAATCTGCGCCGCGTCCTTCCTGCCCTCATTCCTGGCCGGACTGTTCTGGCGGCGCATGACCCGGCCAGCCGCGATCGCCTCCATTCTCGTTGGCTTCGCCACCAGCGCGTTCTGGTCGGTGTTCATCAACGCCAAGACCGCAACCGGCCTGGGCATCTGCAAGGCGCTCTTCGGCACCCCCACGCTGCTCACCCACGCCTTCAGCCCCACGTGGGCCGTGGTGGACCCCCTCTTGGTGGCCCTGCCGATCTCGGCGCTCACCGCGTTTGTCGTGGCACTCGTGACGCGGCCGCTGCCCCCCGACTATGTGGCGTATTGCTTCGGGGGCCAGCGCCCAACCGACTCACACTGAGAGAGCCCCTAGCGTTGCGTTGACAGATAGATGCGGTACTGATCCTCGACATGTTGGACATGCCGATGCGTATCCGCGGAAAGATGCCAGCGATGACGGAAAACGCGGCGCCGCCACTTGAGAATCTATGGCGTTCCCGTTAAAAGCGCCGAGGGAAAGGTCCGCGCACGTGCCTTAACCAAACTTGCTGCCAACTAGTGTAACCCCAGCCAGCCAGCGGCCTGAGGGGCGAGCATAAAGACCCGGATTTCGCGCGGCGCGAGATCGCCGAAACGTACCCGCCGGTCCTCCGGCATACGAAGCGGATGCGTCCCTGATGGCGTCAGGTCATAAAGGTGCCACGGCCCCCTCCCCTTCAGCCAGCGTTCCGGCTCGACACGGACATCGAACGTCTGCGCGTCACCAGTCGTGTTGACCACCGCGAGCGCGAGGCGTTCGCGGGACACGTCGCGCCAGAGCGTCCCCATCACAGCCGGCAGACGCGCCGTGTGCGGATGAGTCCTGTGCCACAGATGCGTCACAAGCGGCACCTCATTGAGCGGACGCAGTTCGTCAATGAGTTGTCCGTCCACCATAAACGCGCGGACCGCGAGACGGTAGCGGCAGAGTTCACGCTGGAACTGCTGCTTCTCGCGATGCGGGGGCTGCAAGATCCACTCGCCGTTCCACCCCAGTTGGCACCCCCACAGAAAATCGCGCGCCTGTGCCGCGCAGAAGGCATCCAGCGAATCCTGCGCAGCCTGCGGGCTGGTAAAATAGACCGTGTAGCCTGAATACACGGCAGGCAGCAGCGGCACATCCTGCTGTTCGCGCGGATTCCAAGCGAGATACGCATCAATGGTATCCATGTACGGCTCGGCCGTGTTCTCGGTGGTCAGCACGACGTTACGGCGCGCCGCCTCGCGCTTCACCGGGGTCATCATCTTCCTGTAACCGGCGGTCCAATGGCCTCCGCCACCCAGCGGATGGCCGTGCGCGGGATCATAGCACGGCGCGGGCTTGGCGGCACCGATCTGATCCAGATAGATCGCGTTCACGCCGCACTCGTCCATCAGGCGCAGGCAGATCTCCTGAACCTTGGACTGCCACAGCGGCGCTGCGGCGCACATCGGCACCAGCTTGCGTTTTGAGCCGTAAATCTCGACATAGTTGGTGCCGCTCGGCTGCTTGGCGGCGGCGGGGAATCCGGTCGCAAAGCTCGGGATCTCCTCATCCCACAACCGCGCGTTGATGTACGGCATCACCGTCTGCCCGCTCGCGGTCATCGCGCGCGTCGCCTCGGCCATGCCGGGTTTCGCCGGGAAGTATTCCGGATAGGTGTGATCAAAAGGAATCTGGTGCCAGTTGTACCAATGGACGCCGATCGGCATATCCGGAAAGAGCCGGGCCGCCAGCGCCATGTTGTTGGTGACCGATGCCGGCACCCCGCCGAGAATCATCCAGAAGCCCAAGTCTTTCAGACGCGACGGAAAATCCTCGCGCGCCGCGATCGGCCCCTTGGCGGTCCACGCTTGTCGCGTAGCCCAGTCCCGATAGCGTCGCGCGGCCTGCCACCAGTCGCCGCGATAGGCAGCGACCACCACAGGATACGCCGGCGCGCCCTCCGCCCCCGGCACGCCGGCCTGTTCGGCCAGCGTGTGGAACGCGGCATCCTGCGCGGCGCTGACGCTCAGCCGCTTGGCCGTCGCGGCCCCGTCATGCGCGGCGAGATAGAGTCCGGCCTCGCCCAACTGGAAGGCCATCATCTGCAACGGGCAGCGGGCCGAAGGATACGGCGCATCGAAACGTCCGCGATGTTGACGCATCAACCGTCCGCCCCAGTTGCCGTGCGGCAGCAGCACGTCGCCGACACCCGGCGGCACCACCCCGTTGAGAAGCGGATAGGCGGTCTCCCACAGACCGAAGCGCCGGCTGCGGTTCGTCACGCGGATGCGCCACGCGCTCGCGCTCTCGCCCGCATCCAGCGACACGTCGGCCCGCACATCGACCGCACCCGGCTCGTTCGGCAGGTCAAGGCCTTCCCACACAAACTCAAGCCTGCGGCGTTTCACGACGCACCTGCGCTGCACGGCGGGCGAGCGGTTGGAGAGCAGCGCGGTCTCCTGCTGCCCTGCGGCATCCGCAGGCGTCTTGAAGGTCAGCGACCACAATCCCGGCAAGGGGTCGCGCGCGCGAACAAAGCGGATGTCATCGGCCAAACGATTCTCGATGCCCGTGCAATCGAACCCCTGCTCCGCACCGGCGAACGCCACGCGCAACGCCGCGTTCTCCAGACGGTATGCGCCGTCCGGCGCATCGCGTTCGAGCGGCACCCACGGACGGCCGTCTTTAACGAGCGAAACCTCCGGCGCGCGTTCGCGTCCCAGCCACTGGCTGTACCAGGCCGCGTCGCCCGCCGGCCCGAAATAGAGACCGCCCTCAAAACGGGCCTCTGGCCCCATCCAGGTCATGTGGCCGCTGCGGATGTAGTACACGAACTCATCCGAGGCATCCCAACACACCGCGCCCTCAAAACCGGCACCGCAGGCATCCGCCGCATCCGCCATCACCGCCCACTGCGGCCCGTTCACCGCGCGGCTGCGGGTACCCTTCGGCTGCAGGACATGCGTGCCGCCGGCATCGCCGGTGACAAAGCGTGCGTAGCGCGCTTCCTTGCGCGAGAGATGGAGAAAATGCAGTTCACGCCACGGGCCGTCGTCGGTGCGCAGGTAGCGCGCGTCCACCTGCACGACCGGCGAATGGGCGCTGTACGTGTAGCGATACACCGCACGCGGCTGTCCGGGCGTCTCGGCGGCGCGCGGTCCGAAACCGGTCCACACCTCCACCACGACACGCAACGGACTCGCGAACACCACGCGCGCGGCCGCGTCTTCACAGGCGTTCGCGCAAACCTGCATCACACGCCCGTCCGCATCTTTACGGACAATGCGATCAAGAAAATAGAGCTCCGGATCGGCATGCCCGGAGCGGACATATTCTATGTCCTGCGGAAAGCCGCCCCGTCCGCGGACCGGATGCTTCAGTCTGAAAAAGCCGTTCGCGATCACGATGCGCGTATCGTCGACCGAGACGGTCAGATCGCCGCCCGGCGCCGCGCGTGCCGCATGATCCGCACGCCATTCAAAACGCCGCACGGCATCCGGCGCGGTGGTGCCGGGCATCTGCCAAACCAAGACCGGCGTCTCACCGGTGCGATCCACGGCACAAGGAACCGGCGTGAGGCTCCCGTCCTGATGCCGCTCGGCAAGACCTGCGTCCGATGCGGACCCCGCCCATTCGCGCGTCATGCGCTGACAGACCGTCACGTTCTCACGCGCCTGCGCGCCATTGCGCACGCTGACCGTCAGATCCCCGGCCAGCACCTGCAAGGCGACGCCCACCATGAAACATCCTACCGCCACACAAGACCGCATGTCCTTCGCCTCTCTTACTGCACGGTGATCAACGTGCCTTTGGTCTGAAGCACCAGGTAGCCGTCGGCGTTCACACTGAGCGAAACGCCGTTCTGCCGCACGCCGTCCATATAGACGGCCCACGATCCGAGATGGTCGCGCCCTTCCAGGCTGCCGATCGTAAGCGGAAGCACGAGACCTGACGATTGACCGCCTGCATTCACAATGTAGAGCGTGCCGCTGGGTTCCGCCATCAGCTTCGTCAACGTCCCCGCGCTCAGCATGTCCACCCGCAGGGTGCCGATGCTCTCGCGGACCGACACATCCAGCGTCGCGCCCTCGCGGATTTCAAGTGGTGACCCCGCCGGAATGACGTCAGACCCGTCCTCGGATTCGCCGGTGCCCACCGCGCGCAGGGCCAGCCCGAAAGCCTCACCGCTGTTGTAATAGAGGAAGCGCCCCGTATTGACGTTGACACCGGTGCCGGTGCCACCGGTGCTGGGCGGCACGACATTCGCGCGCGCGTCGATCACAACCCACTCGCTGCCGTCCACGCTGCCTTCGAGCGTCCACGTCACGGGGTCGCGCTCGGGAGCATCGTTCGCCGTACAGAGGTTGTAAGAGACGATTTCCGGGGCATCTTCCGGCAACCGCATGACCACGATCC
>JAQUEX010000142.1:0-6021 GCA_028684935.1 Kiritimatiellia bacterium
ACAGTGTAATAGCTCGTGCGTGCCACATTCAAGATTATGATTACGAGCAAGATTACGATTACGAATCACGGACCCCAACAGAACTGCCATGCGCCCCGTCAGCCACATCGCTTGCAATTCGACCGCACATGCGGCACAATATGGGACATGAAACGGGCTGACCATGGGCAGGAGTGTGCCTCACATCCGCTGGAGGGCTTTCCCCGACCGGTTGCCAGCGCCAGTGCCCGAAAATCTTTAGAGCGGTGAGTTGTGATGCGCGATAAAAAAATGATCGGGTTCGGGATGGCGGCGGTTGCGTTGGTTGTGGCCGTTGTCGTGGTTGTCGCCGTGTGTGTGAACAAAGTGGAACCCAAGGTCGCTGTTCCGGTGCAGTCTGCCGCCAAACCGGTCACGGCGGTTACACCGGCCGACCAGAAGGAGCCTCCGAAACGATCTTTGCCGCATCAGCAACAGGCGGGCGACCGCACAGCGCGCCTGCGTGCGGGCCAGAACGCGACGGTGTCCGGAGCGGTTGCCCCGGCCTCTCAAACAGGCCAGGCGGAAGAGATGACGGAGGCCCGCCTCAAAGCCGTCGAGGCGTGGGAAGGGTTTGTCGATGTCGTAGCCGAACGGCCCGGAAAACCGACGGCCGATCAGGCGCTCGCATTCAAACAGGAGTTTGCCAAGCTGGACAAAGCGGACCAACTGGACGGCATTCAGACGGCATTGAACCTGTTGCCGGATGATCAGTTCCCCCTTCTGTATCCGATCCTGTTCGACAAGACGGTGGACCCGGATATTCTCGACGAGATTTTTTCGGACGGTCTCAATCATGAGGACGACATCAAGGTGCCGATGATGAAGGAGATCTACAAAGACAAAACGCACCCGATGTATGTCGAGGCCGCGCGCATTCTGGACGCGACCGGCGAGCTGGACGAGGAGAGCGGAGAGGCGGCAGAAGAGTAACGCCTCGCTAGCTTGCCCCGTTCATTTCTCGGCGTCCGCGCGCGCGCCGACCCACTCCAATTCGCGCACCAGACTGTCGATCACAGTAGGGGCGCGCAGGTCAGGCGGCAGAACGTCAAAGGTGTAGGTCTCGACTTCAAGCGGGATGCGGCTTGCCCGCGCGCGGCCAAAAAAAGCGGGTGTGAGATCCGTGTGGGTCGAAGCCAGAACGCCGTCGCCCTCAAAGAACAGCGGCACATGGAAATGCGTGCGCACTTCGCAGCCGGCCTGCCCGCGCGCGGCGTCCAGCGTGGCCTCGGTCAGATCGGGATACGCCGCGATCCGGCCCCGCGGCAGGCGGATCTTGGTCTGGTGCAGGTAGACCGGATCGATGAAATCGTGCAACCGCCGCAAGGAATCCTCAGAGATCGTGGCGCGCAGCGCGGCGCTGAGCTGGATTCGTGCGACGCGTAGGCAGGCGCTTTCGAAGCGGATCAGCGCGGTCAGCGGGTCCTCAAAAGCCACCGCGAAGTGGCAGGTGTCTAGGCAGAGGCCGATGCGGCGGCGAAGCAGCGCCTCAGCCGCGTCATGCGTGCGGCGTCCGCTGCCGCTGAGCCAGCGGATCCCTTGGTACAGCAGATCGTCCTCGAACCACCGGATGACATCGTCTGTGGTTTCCAGCAGGCAGTCGGGTTCGGGTTCCAGCGCGAGGACGATGTCGCGGCCTTCTCGCACCGAGAGGTCGTCGAGGAATTCCGCCATGACGGCGAGCTGCCGGACGTACACCGTCATCCGCTGCGCATCGCTCTCGTCCCTCATCCCTCCGCCTCTGTCCTGCCTCCCTCTTCCTTCTTCCCTCTTCCTTCTTCCCTCTGACGTCTGATCTTCGACCTCTGACCTCTGTCTCTTATAGCCGAGCGGCACCGTCGAGATGTTGCCGGTCGCCCCTTCGGGCAGCAGGCCTGCGAGCACAGCGGCGAGCCGCGCCGTGTAGGTCAGCCGTTCGGGCGTGGCCCAATCGGGCTGGTAAACCGCCATCTTGACCGCTGTTTGGTGAAACGTGCCGTAGGGGAAGCCGTTGATGCCGGTAACGAAAAGCGCGTGTTGCCGGAGCTGCGCCGCAAAGGCGTCGAGCACGGCACGGTCAGAGGTGAGTTCTTCGGTGGCTGCAGCGGAGAGGCGCAGCCCGAGCGGATACGGGGCATCCGGACAAACGCGCGCCTTGACTGCCCGTGTGTGGCACTCGATCACGTCGCGGACCTCGGCGAGGCTTTCGCCGGGATGGATGTTGAGACAGTATGGAATGGCTGACATCATGAGAACCCACTGGGTGATTTTTTCGAGAGTGACGATCCGCAAAATCCCATTTGCGCGACGCCGCACAAATCCCGATTTCAGGGTGCTCCATCTTATACCATTCGGCGCGGGCGCAGTCAGAATTAGTTTCGGGAATTTCCGCCGGCATCTTTTGGGTTGATGCTTCCGCGCCTCCCCGCTAAGCTAAGGGCATGAAAAATTTCCTACGGTTTGACAGTGTCGGCGGAGCCAGCGGCGACATGATTCTGTCGGCGTTGGCCGCTCTGGGCGCCGACATGCACATGATCGAGCAGACGATCAACGCGTTCTTCCCCGAGTCGCTGCACCTTCACGCTGAACCCGCAAGCGGCGCGGGCCTGAACGGCCTGCGCGTTTCGGTTCATGCCGAGCACCACCCGCATCATGATGACGCGTTCTGGCCTGACGCGGACAGCCACGCGCACGCCTGCGAACACGGCCACGGACAGGGGCATCACCATCACGACGAGGCGCAGGCCCATACGCCGACGCATGCCGCTCATGCCCATGACCACGCGCATCGCGGGCTGGCCGAAATCACCCGCCTGCTGGGCCGCGCCCCGTTGCCGGAGCGCGCGCGCGACCTCGCCCTCAACGTCTTTCAGTCGCTGGCGGAATCTGAGGCTGCCATCCACGGCAAAACGCCGGAGACCGTCCATTTCCATGAGGTCGGCGCCTGGGACTCGGTCGCCGATATCGTCGGCGCCTGCCTCGCGCTCGACCAGCTCGGCGTGAGCGGCGTCGCGTGCGGTCCGCTGCCCGCCGGCATCGGCACGATCCGCTGTGCGCATGGCGAGATGCCCAACCCGGCCCCCGCCACCCAGCACCTGCTGGCCGGCATGACGGTGACGCAGACCGACGAACCCTTTGAACTCGTCACGCCTACCGGCGCCGCGCTGCTGCGCGTTTGGACGCGCTCGCTCGAGCCCGTGCCGGCCACAACCACCGTGCTCCGCAGTGCATTCGGTTTCGGCGCGCGCGCGCTGAACAGCCGTCCGAATGTCCTGCGCGCCACCCTGCTCGCCGAAACGGCAGCCGATACGCCCGGTCCGCATGACCTGCTGGTGCTGGAGAGCAACCTCGACGACTGCAACCCCGAGTGGCTGGGCGCGCTGACGGCAGACCTGCTGGCGCGCGGCGCACGGGACGTTTGGTACACGCCGGCCGTGATGAAGAAGGGGCGCCCGGGTGCGGTGCTCAGCGTGCTGGCCGGCGCCGCGTGTGCCGACGCGCTGTGCGAATGGATCTTCCGGTCCACCACCACCTTCGGCATCCGTCGCCACGTTGTGCGGCGCGACGAACTGGCGCGCCGTTTCGAACAGGTCACGACCCCGTGGGGCCAGGTGACGGTCAAAATCGGCTCGTTGCAAGGCCGCCCGATCACCGCCTCGCCGGAACACGAGGCGTGTGCCGCGCTCGCGCGCGCACACCAGATTGCCCCGCGGCAGGTTTACGACGCGGCCAAGGCCGCCTGCGCCGTTGACACGCACGTTCATCCCTATCAAGCCGATTCAGCGACATGAGCATGCCCCGCCTCCATCGACACGCGCACAGCAAACACCGACGGGAGCGCCGCAGCACGAGCGCGGAGACCGTTCCCGACCGGTCGCGGTCCGATGCCAGCCGCCGGCCAGCCGACCGGCACGGCAGCGTCCGTCATCGGCGCGATACGCGTGTCGGGACCGCCAACGGACGGACCGCCTCGGTCCTGTGTCTCATGGCGGCTTTCTTGGCATTCATCACGACGGCCGTCACCGAACTGATTGCCCACACGCGGCAAGAGCCGACCAACCTGTTGTTGAGTCTTGTTGCCGGGCTGTTCGCACTGGCCGCCCTGGCGACCGGCGGGTATGCGCAAACCGTTCAATTGAGGTATTGGAGCCGGCGCGTGCGCAACCGGTTGCTGATCGGTTTGCCGGTCGGTCTGCTCACCTTGGGCACCGCCTCCATGAATGTGTACCGGCAGCAGGTGCCGGTCGAACATCCCGATGAGCCCGTTCTGTCCGCCGCGCTTGCCCCGGGCCTGGCCGGCGAGGACCGCTCGCTGTTCAAGCCGGGGTGGTATGGCGAAGGCCAGCAGGACGGCGTGTTGGCCGTCGTGACCTCCTATGAAGAAAATGCCGCCGAAGCGCGCGCGTTCAACCGGATCGTCACCGAGCCGGTCGCTTATGCCGTGCTGACCGTCATCAACCTCGGCAGCCCGCTGCCGGTGGTGCTGTCGCGCACGCGGGTGACCCTGCTGCTGGAGTCCGGCGAGGAGGTCCAGAGCCTGGAGGTCAAGCCGCTGATGCGCCTCGCCGCGTTGGACGACCGCATGCGGCAGCGGCTGGCCGAGCCGCGCACGGTCGTGCCGGGCGCGATGGCCGCCGATATCCCGGTCTGCCTGGACTCGCACTTCCGCTGGCAGCGGGTGCGGGCCGTCAAAGTCGCGCTCCAAGCCGGCGATCTGCTGGTCGCGGGACGCATGCTGACCGCCGAAGAGAAACGGGCTCTGATGGAACGATCGGCTTCCGGCAAAAACGCGGTCACCAACCTCTCTGCAGAGACCTGGTTCAAGGATCTGTAGCCCTTCTTGTTGCCGTTCCGTGGCGGAAACCGTATAATGACGCGTATGAAAAGGTTGCATATCTTGACAATCGCCTGCTGCTTGGGGGGACTCGCCGCGCAGGCCCGGGGCGTCAAAATCTGTTTCGAGGCCGAAGCGGCGACAACCGTGGAGGCCCCGATGACGGTGGTCTCGAACGGCATCGCAGGCGCTTCCGGTCCGTATCTCGAGATTCCTGAAGGGGCCGGCAACCCGCCCAAGGTCGAAGCCGGCAAGGCGGTTTTCACCGTTGACGTGCCGGAGGGCGGCACGTTCACGCTCTGGTGCCGCGTGTGGTGGGAGGGCGAGTGCAGCAACTCCTTCACGGTCAAGATCGATGACCAGCCCGCCTTTCTGTTCGGTGAAGACGCCACCTACAAGGCCTGGCATTGGGTCAAATACCCGGTGGCGCGCACCACGCCGCCGCTCAAGCTCACCAAAGGCCCGCATACGCTCGCCTTCCACAACCGGGAGGACGGTGTGCGGCTTGATCAGGTGCTGCTCAGCGCGGACAAGCGCTTTGTGCCGGTCGAGATCGAGCCCTCGGGAATCCGTCCATGAAGGCTGAGCGCCTCCATGGCAGTCTGCAAACGGCTTTTCGCTGGGGAGCGCTGCTGACCCTCTGCGCGGCGCCCACCCAGTGGACGCTGATCGACAATCCGCGCCTGGGCCCGGCCGACCTGCTGCTGGCGGCGACCGCCGGCGTGTGGGGGCTCGACATCCTGTTGACGCGCGGCTGGCGCCGGCTTTGGGCGGCGCGGCCGCATTGGACGCATCTGCTTTTTACCGTCTGCGTCGGCGCGGCCGCCTGCGTGGCGGTCGACCGCGGCGAGGCGTTCAAAGAGCTGGTGCAGATCATCGAGTATTTCCTCGTGGGCACCATGGTTTTCACCGCCTTCCTGCGCGAGCGTGACGGCGCGGCGGGGATGGGATCGCGCCGCGCCGCACTGCCGCTCTTCCCGGCACTGGGCGCGGTGACTGCGGCGGTGCTGGCGTTGGCCGCGCTGCAGTACATCGCGCCGGAGGGGCAGCGTTCGATCGCCCGGTTCGCCGAGCCAAAAACGCTGGACGTGATCGTGAACGTGTTGGGCGGTTGGCAGAGTCCGTTGCTGGTCGGCGGGACCTTCGGCAACCGCAACGTGCTGGGCGGCTTTCTGGCGCTGGCGCTGCCG
>JAQUEX010000142.1:6121-8329 GCA_028684935.1 Kiritimatiellia bacterium
CTGCCGCGCCTGCCGCGCGAGAATGACCTGTGCCACTTCGAGTCGGTCGCCCTCTACGACAGCGCGGGGCAGCCTGCCCGCCGCTACCCCGAGTGGCAGGCGGCCGCCAGCATGATCCTCACCCACCCTTGGTTGGGTGTGGGCCCCGGCAACTATCAGCGTCAGGTGGGCCCCTTCTACGGACAGGTGCCGAACGCCACCGGGCCGGCGGAGCCGGACATCCAGAATCTCTATCTCGTGCTGGGCGCGACCTGCGGCCTGCCGGCGTTGCTGGCCTTCTGGGCGCTGCTGGCCACCGCCGCCGCTGCGGCGCACCGGACCGGGCGGCCGGGCGCGGCCGCGGCGCTGGCGGCTTTTGCCGTCGCTGCCGTGTGGCATCCGCTGCTGGTGCGCGGGCTCGGCCTGCCGCTCGTCTTTGTGCTCGCCCTGGCCCGCCATCCGTTACAGGAGAAGGCATCCGATGGACCCGACCCCGTCTGAAGCTCCGAAAATTTTTGAACTGCCCGTGCACAAAGTGCGCACGCGGCTGCTGCGCCTGCTGGTGCGTCTGATCAAGCGCCCGGTCGAGAGCCTCAGCGGCCTGCGCGGCTGCGACCGCATCTACGCGCGCGCCTGGAAGATGCCCCAAGAGATCCCTTTCAGCGACCGCGCGCTGCAATCGACCGGGGTGCGTGTCGACTTCACCGAGGAAGAGCTGCGGCGCGTGCCGAAAGAGGGCCCCGTGGTCGTGGTGGCCAACCACCCCTTCGGCGGCATCGAAGGCGTGATCCTGCTCTCGCTGCTGCGCCGCGTGCGTCCCGACATCAAGGCGATGGCCAACTTTCTGCTGGGCGCGATTCCCGAAATGCGGGACGACTTCATCTTTGTCGATCCGTTCGCCTCGAAGAACGCGGCCAAAGCCAACCTGCGCCCGATCAAAGAGAGCCTGACCTGGCTGAAGGAGGGTCACCTGCTGATCGTTTTCCCGGCCGGCGAGGTCTCCAGCTTCGACCGCCGCTCGCTGCGGGTGCGCGATCCGGCCTGGAGCGCCAGCATCGCCGCGCTGGTGCGCAAGACCAACGCTTCGGTCGTGCCGATGTACTTCCCCGGTCACAACGGCGTGTTCTTCAATCTGATCGGCCTCATCCATCCGCGCTTTCGGACCCTGCTGCTGCCGCGCTACATTGCAAACAAGAAGGGGCGCACGCTCACCCTGCGCATCGGCACCGCGCTCACGACCAAGGCTTTAGAGCCGTTCTCCATGGATGACGTGCAGCTCATCAAGTACATGCGTTTCCGCTCCTACCTGCTGGCCGAGCGCGAGACCCACCGCACGCGCCGTTTCATCACGCTCCACCCGCCGATGATGCCGCCCGACCCGATTATCGCGCCGGTGCCGTCCGACGTGCTGACCGCAGAGATCGCGCGCCTACCCGAGGCCTGTCGGCTGATCGCCGCCGGCGACCTCGCGGTTTACATCGCGGCTGCAGACCAGATTCCCGCGTGCCTGCGCGAGATCGGACGTCTGCGCGAGACCACCTTCCGCGCCGTGGGCGAGGGCACCGGCAACGCGATCGACCTCGACGCCTTCGACGATTACTACAACCACCTCTTCATGTGGAACACCGCCCGCCAGGAGATCGTCGGCTCGTACCGTCTCGGCCTGACCGACAAGATTCTGGCCGAGCACGGCGTCAAAGGCCTCTACACCCGCACGCTCTTCAAGTTCGACGACCGGCTGATGTCGCAGATCCCGCCGGCCATCGAGATGGGGCGCTCCTTCATCCGCGCCGAATACCAGAAGGCCTACACCTCGCTCTTTCTGCTTTGGAAAGGCATCTCGGCCTTCATCGGACGCAACCCGCATTACCGCGTGCTTTTTGGCCCGGTCAGCATCACCAATGAATACCGCGAGGCCTCGCGCTGCATGATCCTCGCCTCGATGCGCCAGACCTGCATGGCGGACGATCTCGCGCATCTGGTCAAGCCCAAGTTCCCGCCCAAGCCGCCGCAGCGTTCGGAGTGGTGCCTCAAGGAGTACACCGAGTATCTCAACGACATCGACCAGGTGGCCGGCTATGTCGCGGAGATCGAGCCCGACGGCAAAGACATCCCGGTGCTGCTGCGCCAGTATCTGAAGCTCAGCGGGCGACTGCTCGCCTTCAATGTCGATCCGGATTTCAGTTCAGTGGTGGACGGCCTGATCATGGTGGACCTGTCGCAGTCCAG
>JAQUEX010000143.1 GCA_028684935.1 Kiritimatiellia bacterium
AGGGGCTTGAACCACTGGGTGGCGTCGATGAGCTGGACGCGGCCGAGGCGGTTCTCGGTCTTGCGGTTGGACAGGACCCAGACGTAGGTGGCGATGCCGGTGTTGTAGAAGAGATTGAGGGGGAGGGCGATGATGGCGTCGAGCCAGTCGTTCTCGATGACCCAGCGGCGGATGTTGCTCTCGCCCTGGCCGGCGTCACCGGTGAAGAGGGAGGAGCCGTTGTGGACCTCGGCGATGCGCGAGCCGAGGGGCGAGGCGTGCTTCATCTTGGATGCCATGTTGGCGAGGAAGAGCATCTGGCCGTCGCTGGAGCGGGTGACGAGGGAGAGCTCCTCGCCGTTGTGCATGACCTTGAAGCGGGGGTCGCGCATGCCGTCCTTGCCGCCCATGAGGTCGAGGTCCTTGGCCCAGCTCTTGCCGTAGGGCGGATTCGCGAGCATGAAGTCGAACTCCATGGCGGGGAAGGCGTCATGGAGGAGGGTGGACCATTCCGCGCCGCCGACAATGTGGTCGGCGTTGTCGCCTTCGCCTTTGAGGAGCATGTCGGCCTTGCAGATGGCGTAGGTCTCGGGGTTGATCTCCTGGCCGTAGAGGTGGGCCTTGACGGCGTGGCGGTGCCGGTTGGTGAGGGCGAGCAGCGTTTCCTCGGCGACGGTGAGCATGCCGCCGGTGCCGCAGGCGTGGTCATAGAGCGTGTAGGAGCCGGACTTGATCTTCTGGGCGATGGGCAGGAAGATGAGGTTGGCCATGAGGCGGACGGCGTCGCGGGGCGTCCAGTGTTCACCGGCCTCCTCGTTGTTCTCCTCGTTGAACTTACGGACGAGCTCCTCGAAGACGGTGCCCATCGAATGGTTGTCGAGACCGGGCTGGCGGACAGAGCCGTCGTTGTTCAGAACGGGGTCTGGGCTGAGATTAATGTCGGGGTCGAGGAACTTGTTGAAGAGCGTGCCGAGGGCGTCGGCCTTAGAGAGGGTGGGGATCTGGTTGCGGAATTTGAAGTTTTCGAGGATATCCTGAACATTCTGGGAGAAGCCGTTGAGGTAGTCGTTGAAGTCTGCCAGGAGCTGCTGCTGGCTGCCGCGCGACTGGAGATCGCGCAGGGTGAACTTAGACGTGTTGTAAAAGGCCTGCCCGGCTGCGGAGCAAAGGGCGGCGCGCTGCTCGGTGATGCCGGCCTTGTCGAGCATGGCCTTGGTGTCGAGGACGGCCTGTTTGGTGGGCTCGAGAACGGCGTCCATGCGGCGCAGGACAAACATGGGTAGAATCACGTCCGGGTATTTGCCGCGCTTGAAAAGATCGCGCAGCACGTCGTCCGCGATACCCCAAATGAATGAAACGATTTTGTTGTGGGTGGCTTGGTCCATGGGTATCCGGGGGTTGTTGGGTACAGATTCTTGACCGCTCAGCGGAGGTGCGGTGCGAGGATGGCGGGAATGGCGGCTGCGAAGGCTGTGCGGCGGCCGATGCCCAGACGCTCCAGATCGGAGGTGTCGAGATGCGCATCTTGGGGGCGCGGCGCGCCGGCGGGCGGCGCGGGGTCCGGAACGAGGCACGCGGGGTCGGCTCCGACCAGCGGCGCGAAAAGGCACGCCATCTCGTATTTGGTCATCGCCTCGTTGCCGCTCCAATGAAAGATGCCGCTGAAGCCGGGATGGGCCAGACGGTGCGCGGTCATGCCGGCGAGCACGTCGGCGACATCCGCCGTGTGCGTGGGATAGCGCGTCGCCCAGTGCTCCATCGCGATCCGCGCGCCGGGGGCTGCTTTCATCAGGGCGTCGGCCAGCACGGTCACGGGTGACTCGTCCAGGCGTTCCACGTCGCCGTACAGGAGCGGCACGCGCAGCACGGCCGCATCACAACCGGCCTGCAGCACCGCGTGTTCGCCGTCGAGCTTGCTTTGGCCGTAGGCGTTGAGCGGATGCGTGGCGTCGCCGGGGCGGTAGGGCGGATGCGCGCCGTCGAACACATAATCGGATGAGATGTAGATCACAAAGGCTCCGCGCGCCGCGGCCCACTGCGCGATGGCCGCAGTGCTGCCGACGTTCAGGCGCTGCGTGCCGGCGGGATCGCGTTCGCTCACGTCGGGGCGGCGTTCGGCTGCGGTGTGGATGATGATGTCCGGCGCGAGCCGGTCGAGAAAGCCGGCAATGGCGTCGGTCTGCGACAAGTCAAGGCGTTCCAGGCCGGGGCCGGTACGCCGGAACGCGGTGCCGGTCACGCGCCATTCGCGGCGTCTGGCGCAGGCGCGCAGCAGCGGCCGCCCCAGCAGGCCGGTGGCGCCGGTGATCAAGATGTGCGGGATGTGTGGTGTGGGCATAACGGGCTCAGATGATGCGCGTGAGCAGGTGGTCGGCCAGCGCCGCGAGCGGCGCGGTGTCGCCCGGCAGGCCGTCGAGCGCCGCGACAGCCTGTGCCGTGTGGCGGCGCGCCCAGTCGCGCGCCGCGTCGGCAGACATCACGGCGAGGCATGAGAGTTCAGGGGGGCCGTCGGTCAAGGCCTCCTGCGCGTCGAGCAGGTCATCGACGATTTGAAAGGCGAAGCCCAGTCCGTCGGCAAAGCGAGCGAGCCGGTCGACAGCGGTGTCGTCCCCGCCTCCGGCGATCGCGCCGAGACGGCATGCGGCCTTAAACAGGTCGGCGGTCTTGTGCTGGAAGACAAAGTCGATGACGGCGCGCGTGGGTGCGGCGGCAAAGCGGATGTCCTCGACCTGACCGGCGATCACGCCGGCGGCGCCGGCGGCTGCGGCGAGTTCCTTGACGAGCCGGGCGACGGTGCCGGCGCGCCGTTCCGGTGAGTTGGCCAGCACTTCGAAAGCAAGCGTCTGCAAGGCGTCACCGGTCAGCACCGCGACCGCCTCGCCGTACCGGGCGTGCACGGTGGGCTGGCCGCGGCGCAGCAGGTCGTTGTCCATGCTGGGCAGGTCATCATGCACGAGCGTGTAGGTGTGGAGCAGTTCGACCGCCGTGGCCGCGCAGCGCGCGTCTGCGGCCGAGCCGCCGGCCGCTTCCGCGGCGGCCAGGCAGAGGACCGGCCGCAGGCGCTTGCCGCCCGACACTACCGCGTGGCGCATCGCCTCTGCGAGAATCGCCGGCCGTGTCCCGGCGGCTGGCAGGCTGTCGAACAGGTGTTCCTCGACCGCATGTTTGCGGTCGGCGAGATAGGTTTCGAGTGCAAAGGGCATGCCGATCGTCCTGTTCATCAGCAGACCTTGCCGGGGTTGAGAATGCCGTTGGGGTCGAAGGCCCGTTTGATGCTGCGCAGCAGGTCCATGGAGACCTCGCCGAGCGACTCGGCCAAGAAAGCTTTCTTGGCGAAACCGATGCCGTGCTCGCCCGAGACCTGGCCGCCGAGCGCGCGCGCCTTGGCGTAGAGCAGGTCGAAGGCCTCGTTGAGCTTGCGCGCATAGGTCTCCGGGTCGAAATCGTCGCGCAACACATAGACGTGCAGATTGCCGTCGCCGGCATGGCCGAAACCGCTCAGGCGCACGCCGACATCGCGTTCGACCTGCTTGGTGTATTTGACAAATTCCGCCACGTGATTGCGCGGCACGACCACATCGCACTCTTCCATTTCGGAGGTCGAGGCCTTGATCGCCTCGAGAAAGGCGCCGCGCGCGCTCCAGATCGAGACCTGACGCTCGTCGGTGTCGGAAATGAGCACATCCTTGGCCCCGGCCTGCAGACACACCTCGGCGACCTTCTCGTAGATGGCCTCAACCTCTTCGCGGCTGTTGCCGTCGAACGTCAGCAGCAGGTAGGCGTCGGACGAGTGGTCGGGAAATTTTTTGCCCAGATACTGCTCGGCACAGAGGATCACCGGTTTTTCCATGTACTCGATCGCTGTCGGGATGTACTTGGAGCGGATGATGACGGGGACCGTTTCGATGGCTGTCGCGAGATCATCGAAAGGCACGAGCAGGCTGATGGCTTTCTTGGGCAGGGGCAGCAGTTTGAGGATGGCTTTCGTCACGAAGCCGAGTGTGCCTTCGGAGCCGACGATCAGATCCTTGACGCCGTACCCCGAACTGTTTTTGACGATCTTGCCGCCGACCTCGATGACGTCGCCGTTGGCGAGGACCACTTCGAGGCCACGCACGTAGTCGCGCGTCACGCCGTATTTGACGGCGCGCATGCCGCCGGCGTTGGTGCTGATGTTGCCGCCGATCGAGGCGCTTTTCTCGCCGGGGTCCGGCGGGTAGAAGAGATCGTGCTCTTCGACAAACTTGGCGATGTCCATCAGCAGCACGCCGGGCTCGACGGTGAGCGTGAGGTTGTCCTCGTCCAGTTCCAGGATACGGTTCATGCGCGCGGTGCTCAGCATGATGCCGCCATAGAGAGCGACCGCGGCACCGACCAGACCGGTGCCTTGCCCGCGCGGCGTCACCGGCAGGCGGCGGTCGTTCGCGTAGCGCAGCACAGCGGCGACCTGCTTGGTGGACACGGCCTCAACCAGAACATCGGGGAAATGATGCACCGCGCCCATTTCGTCGTGGCTGTAGTCCTCATGGATCGCCTCGCGCGGCGTGACTCGGCCGTCCGGCTCCACCATGGATTTGAGAGTGGTGATGTCGGCTTCGGTCAGACGGTTAAACGGCGACTCAGACATGGACGTTGTCTCCCTTCGCAAGCGTATTCAAAAGTTCCGGGATGATTTCGCAGACGTCGCCGACCATCGCGGTGTGGGCGATCTTGAAAATCGAGGCGTCCGGATCGATATTGATGGCGATGATCTTTTCAGAGCCGCTCATGCCGGCGACAAACTGGATCGAGCCCGACACGCCGCAGGTGATGATCAGCTTGGGTTTGACCGTGCGGCCGCTGAGTCCGATCTGGCGGCGCGGTTCCAGCCAGCCGGCTTCGATGACCGGCCGCGTGCCGCCCACCATGCCGCCCAGACGTTCGGCGAGCTGTTGCAGGAGGTCAAGGTTCTCGCGCCGCTGGATGCCTTGTCCGGCCACGACCAGCACATCGGCATCTTCGATGTTCTTGACCGGCTCTTTGCGGTGAGCCGCCAGCGTCTCAATGCGGGAGGCCAGCATCGCATCGGTCGGCGTCGCGACGATCACTTCGCCGGTTGCGGCATCACGCCGCTGTGGCGCTGAAAAGATTTTGTAGCGGACGGTGGCGAACTGCGGACGGTGGCGCGGCGTCCGGATGTGCGCCATGATGTTGCCGCCGAACGCCGGGCGGATCTGGTCGAGGTCGGTGTTGGGCTGCATATCCAGAAAGGTGCAGTCTGCGGTCAAGCCGGTGCGGAAGCGCGCGGCCACGCGCGGTGCCAGCGAGCGACCGATTGCCGTGCCGCCGACCAGCACGGTAGAGGGTTTGCAGCGGTTGATGAAGTCTTCGAACACCGCCGTGTAGGGTTCGATACGGAAGTGCTCCAGTTGCGGGTGGTCGTAGACGGAAATCGTGTCGATGCTGTAATGACGCAGCTCTTCGGTCAACGCGGCGAGCCGGTGTCCGGCCAGCAGCGCGAAAACCGGATGACCGATTTTGCCGGCCAGTTCACAGGCTTTTCCCACCAGTTCCAAGGAGACCGGATGAATGTCGCCCTCGGTTTGGTCAATGTAGACCGCGATGCCACGCCATGCGGTTTTGTCGATTTCAGCCAGCCGGCTTTCGACAAGTTCAAAAGCGCCGGGGGGCCCTTTCTTGATGCAGATCTTGCACATGCGGCACGCCGGCGAGATGCTGACGCGGTTCGCGTTGACTTCGATGGCGCCGAACGGACACAGGTTGACGACCTGAGAGAGATCAGGGATTTTTTCTTGATGGACGATGAGTTCAGCCATGATGAGTTCCTAAACCAGAAATTTCGCATCCCGCAGGTAGGTGCAGAGCCGTCCGGCCAACTCGCCGGACGAACCTTCCCACGTTTCACGGGTGACATGGTGTTCGGGCGGGAAGATCCGCACCACGTTGGTCGGCGAGCCGTTCAGTCCGTAATGGTCAGGGTCGGTGTCCGGAAAGTCAGCCAGCGTCATGCGGCGCACCGCAACCTCGCGCGTCTCTTTCTTGCGTTTGAACGAGGGTAGGCGGGGCGTGTGAATGCCCTTGTTGACGGAGAGCAGGCAGGGCAGCGGCAGACGGATGGTCTCCTCGGTAGTTGGGAGATCAACCTGCACAGTCACCGCGTTCGCCTGGCATTCAGGGATGGCGCTGATGTTGGTCGCGTGGGGGATGTCCAGAAACTCGGCGATTTCCGGGCCGACCTGCGCGGTGTCGCCGTCGGTGGTCTGCTGGCCGCAGAGGATGATGCCGGTGTCTCCGATGGCCTGGATGGCCTGTGACAGCGTGTAGGCGGTCGCCAGGACGTCAGAGCCGGCGAACGCGCGGTCGGAGATCAGGGCCACTTCGTCGATGCCCATCATCAGCGCTTCGCGCAGCGACTGTTCAGCCTGGGGCGGGCCCATGGTGAGCGCGAGGGTCGTGGCTTCCGGCCAGTGCGCCTTGAGGCGCAACGCGGTCTCGATCGCGTACAGATCGTACGGGTTGATTTTTGATTCGACGCCGTCGCGCTTCAGCACGCCGGTTTTTTCATCGATGTCCACCTGCGTCGTGCCGGGGACTTGCTTGATACAGACAAGGATTCGCATCTCAGGCTTTCTCCACAATAACGGATACACCATCCGGAATGACGGTTACGCGTGCTTCCGTCGACGCCGCGCGCCGTGCGATGTCGATCGCTTCTGGCAGACTCGCCGCCGCGTCCATACCCATGCTCCTGATCACGGCCGAGTCGCAAACATCACTGACTAAGATCACGCGGTGTTTGGCCAGAATGCGAGCAAGGATTTGAACTTCCCATTGATCGGGCGCGGTCTGATCCTGCGGCACGCGCTGGATCTGCGCCAACAGCTCCCGGGGATTTTTCATGTCGGCCAGCGCCCGGAAAAAGTGTTCGCCGCCCGCGCCGTCGCAGCAGCCCGCCACCATGATCAGGGTTCCGCCGGGCTTGCAACAGGCTTCGGCGGCGGTCATGCCCTTGACGGCTTGATAGATGTTCTGGTCGAGCGGATAGCCGCCGTTGCCGGTGATCACAATGTCGGCGGGCATGCGGGGGACGGTGACCTCGCTCGCGAGATGGCGGCAGCCGGCTGCGTGCGCCTCTTCGGGGTGGCCGGCAAAGGCGGCGCGAATGCTCTTGTCGGCATTGATCGTGACGTTGAGAATGAACGCCAGGCGCGCCTGCCGCGCGGCAAAGAGCATGTCGCGGTGAATGGGATTGTCGTCCAGACTGCCGGCGCGGGCGCGCGGGTCGGCGATGAAGGCGGCGCAGTGGTTGGCGAGCACGGTGGCGCGGCCGGCGATGCCGGGCAGCACGCTTTTGCGTCCGCCGGAAAAGCCCGCGAAAAAGTGGGGTTCGATGAACCCCTCCGCCACCAGCAGATCGGTATCCAGCGCCGCGCGGTTCAGCCAGAGTTCGCCGCCGGAGGGCAGGCGCGCGAGTTGGCGCAGGCTCGCGGTGTCGGTGCAGTCGTGCATCAGGAACGTTTCGCGCCGCACGATCTCCTCGCCGAATTTCTCGCGCATCTCGTCGGGTGTCGTTGCACGATGGCACCCGGTGGCCACGAGGATGCGGATGTCGATCGCGGGGTTGCCGCGGCGCAGGCGCTCAAGCAGAAGCGGCAGCGTGATGCGGCTGGGCACCGGGCGCGTATGGTCGCTGGTGATGATCGTGGCCGTCGCCCGGCCGGCCGCGAGTGCTTCAAGCGGCGTCGAACCGATGGGCTGGTCCAGCGCGCGCCCGACACGCTGACGCTGCTCTTCGATTGAAGGCGGCCGGGCATCCGTGGCGGCGTGACAGGACGACGTCAGAATCACCGTCTGGCATTCGGGCGGGAGATCCGCTTCTAGGGCGGACGTGTGGTAAGGGATGCGTATGCGCGTCATGGAGCGATCGATTTCAATTAAGTAACGTCGGGATATTGCCACGCGCTGCGGTAAGTGCGGCGCAGCAGCTTGTCCGCCTCGGGGTCGCCGGTTGTTTCTTTTTCACCTTCCCACATCACGCTGCGTCCGAGCTTCATGGAGATGTTGCCGAGCAAGCAGAGTGTCGTAGCCCGATGGGCGCTTTCAATGTCACACAGCGGCTTGCGTCCGGTGCGGATCGCGTCCAGGAAGTCTGCGAAGAGTTCCTTGATGTTCTGGCCGTCCGGTTGGTTGAGCGCGGCGTCTTCATGGATGACCGGCTCTTTGCGGTTTGAGGGATAAAAACTCCAGCCCTGCGTCCAGCCCAGATGAAACACGCCTTTTTGGCCGTAAAAATAGACGCCGACATTTTCGCCCTTTTCGTGAGGGTTGCC
>JAQUEX010000014.1 GCA_028684935.1 Kiritimatiellia bacterium
GCGGCACGCCCGACCACACGCACGCGATCATCGCGATGGCCGCGCTGCGCGCCAAGAAGCATCTCTGCTGCGTCAAACCGCTGACGCGCACGGTCGAAGAGTGCCGCGCCGTCGTGGACGCCGCGCGACGGGCTGGCGTGGCGACGCAGGTCACCACGCGCCCGAACACCGGCGAGGAGGGGTGCCGCACAACTGAACTGATCGCGGCCGGCGCCATCGGCCCTGTGCGCGAGGTGCACGTCTGGTCTTACCGGCCGGTCTGGCCGCAGGGCATGCCCGGCCGGCCCGAGGGCGAGGACCCGGTTCCCGGCACGCTGGACTGGCGGCTCTGGATTGGCCCGGCGCCGATGCGCCCGTTCAAGGATGCCTGGCCGGACGGCCATCCGATTCCGGAGATGCCGCCCAAGAACTGGGGCGGCCGCAAGGTTTACCACCCCTTTAATTTCCGCGGCTGGTGGGACTTCGGCACCGGCGCGCTCGGCGACATGGGGTGCCACTACCTGAACACGCCTTACCGCGCGCTCAAGCTCGGCTATCCGTCACGTGTCTCGGCCTCCACCTCGCGCCGCTCGAACGAGGCCTTCCCGCTCGCGTCGATCGTGACCTACGACTACCCGGCGCGCGAAGGCCTGCCGCCCGTGCGGGTCGTGTGGTACGACGGCGGCCTGCAGCCGCCCAAGCCGGCCGGGCTGGGCACGGCGGCACTGCCGGACGAAGGGGTGCTCTACATCGGCGACAAAGGCAAGATGGTCTTTGAAAAGATTTTGGATCCCGCGCTGGCCGAAGCGTGCGCCTCCATCCCAAAGAGCCTGCGGCGGCGCGAGGGCACGTGGGGCGAATGGCACACCGCTTGCAAGGGAGGCGACCGCGCGGGGTGTGACTTTGAGTGGTCAGGGCCTGTCACCGAATTCGTGCTGCTCGGCAACATCGCGATGCGCACCGGCAAGGAGATCGTGTACGACGCCGTTGCCGCGCGAATCACCAATTCACCGGAGGCCGACGCCCTGTTGCGCCAGCCTTACCACAACGGCTGGACGCTGGCGTGAGGATCCGGCCGATGCCGCCGGAACACCAGATCCGCCCAAACCAAGGAATGGAACCATGAAAAGGCCATTCGCATTGCTCGCCGCGCTCGCCGTCTGGGCGGGCTGCCGATCCGCGCAGGACGCCGCCGAAACCGATGCCCCGACGCCGGCCGCCTGCGCCACGCTCGCGCCCGTCGAACGCATGGCCCTCGTCTCCGCCGAACTCAAGGCCATCGGCACGGCAGTCAAGGCGTACCGGGCGCGGCACGACGGCCGCTGGCCCACCAGTCTCTCCGCGCTGATCGTCGAGCGGCTGTTGCCCGCCGGCGCGCTCATCTCCGCGGCCGACCCCAGCGGCGGCCGCGAGGGTGGCGTGCCCGACCGCTACGACACCTGGCAGCAGTCCGCCGAGACCGATGAGGCCAACAGCAGCTTTCTCTATGAACTCAGCGGCGCGGCCGCCACCTGGGACTGGAAGTCCTATCTCGCCGGCAAGCCGACGCTGTCCGCGCTCGACACCGACAAAAACGGCGAAGTCTCGTGGCAGGAGGCCAAGCTCTGGCAGCTCGCGCACGGCGACGCCACGCAGACCAATGCGCCCGCCGCCTACGCCACCCACCGATTCCCGGTCGTGCGCTGTTACTGGCATGCCTACCCCGGCGCCAAAGACGACCTCACACAGCGTTCGGTCATCAGTCTCGCAGCCGACCTCGACACCGTCTTTCTCTCGCAGCCGTGGTGGGAGAAGGACCTCATGCCGGTCACGCTGCGCTAGCCCGAGCGATCGGCCAGGCCGAGATTCGACGCGTTGACATCACCATCACTGACACTGAGGAGAATTTGATGTGAAAGCCCGACTTCTACCGCTGCTTCTGACCCTTGCCGGTCCCGTGTTTTCCGCGTCCGCGCAAACCCAGGCCCCCGCGCCCTACGGCGCCGTGCCGTCCGAGCGCCAGTTGCGCTGGCACGAGACCGAGATTTTCGCGCTGATCCACTACGGCCTGAACACCTACACCGACCGCGAGTGGGGGTACGGCGACGAAGATCCCGCGCGCTTCAATCCGGCGCATCTCGATGCCGGCCAGGTGGTGGCGGCGCTCAAGCGCGGCGGCATGAACGGCGTGATTCTGGTGGCGAAGCATCACGACGGCTTCTGCCTCTGGCCCACCCGGACCACCGCGCACAACATCGCGCGGACGCCCTGGCGCGACGGCAAAGGCGATCTCGTGCGCGAGTATGCCGACGCCGCCAAGAAGCACGGCCTCCGCTTCGGGCTCTACTGCTCGCCCTGGGACCGTAACAGTGCGGCCTACGGCACGCCGGCCTACCTGCCGATCTACCACGGCCAGCTCCGCGAGCTGCTCACCCGCTACGGCACCCTGTTCGAAGTCTGGTTCGACGGCGCCAACGGCGGCGACGGCTACTACGGCGGCGCCCGCGAAAAACGCAACATCGACCGCTTCACCTATTACGACTGGCCCGCCACCTGGGGCCTGGTGCGCCAGCTCCAGCCCTCGGCCTGCATCTTCGGCGACGTCGGGCCGGACTGCCGCTGGGTCGGAAACGAGAAGGGGTTCGCCGCCGCAGAGAGCTGGGCCACCTTCACGCCCAAAGGACGGACCGACCCCGCGCGCCCGGCCAACGGCGACTCCATGAACCACATCGAGGGGCCCGCCGGCCACCGCGACGGGACGGCCTGGATTGCGGCCGAGTGCGACGTGCCGCTGCGCAAGGGCTGGTTCTGGCACCCGAACGAAGACGCCACCGTGCGCAGCCCGGCCCAGCTCATGGAGATCTATTTCAACAGCGTCGGCAAGGGCGGCTGCATGAACCTCGGCGTGGCACCCGACCGCGACGGACGGGTGTGCGCGGCCGACATCCGCTCGCTGGATGAATTCGGCGGCCTGCTGCGCACCCTCTTCGCGAACGACCTCGCGCGCGGCGCACTCGCCGCCGCCGATCTGGTGCGCGCCGCGCCGACGGCCGCGCCGGGCGACCCCGCGCCCTTCGCGCCGTCGCGCGTGCTCGACGGCGACCGCTACAGTTTTTGGTCCACGGACGATGGCGTGACCAACGCCACCCTGACCCTCACCCTGCCGGCCGTCTCCGAGTTCAACGTGATCCGCCTGCGCGAAAACATCAGGCTCGGCCACCGCGTGGACGCCTTCGCGATCGACACTTGGCAGGAGGGCGTGTGGCGCGAATACGCCAAGGGACAAAGCATCGGCGCATGCCGGCTCTTCCGGGGACCCAAGATCAAGAGCGACCGCGTCCGACTGCGCATCACCCAGGCTGCGGCCTGCCCCTGCATCAGCGATTTCGGCCTCTTTCTCATGCCTGCCGCCTTCACCCCCGCCCCCGAGATTCCCATAACTCCTAAGTCCTAAATCTTCCTTTCTCCCTATGCCCACCCCTGTCCCTCTTCTGATCATCGGCGGCGGCGCGGCAGGCCTGTTCGCCGGCTGCCTCGCCGGCGAGCAAGGCTTCGGCGCGCTGATCCTTGAACGCAAACACAAGCCCGGCCGCAAACTGCTGATGTGCGGCAACGGCCGCTGCAACCTCACCAAGGACATCGCGCCCGCGCAGATGCTGAGCGACATGGGCGCGCCGATGTCTGACTTTCTCGCGCCCGCGCTGAACGCCTGTCCGCCTGCGGCCGTGCAAGCCTGGTTCCAGCGCCACGGCGTGCCGCTCAAACAGATGGATGACCGCCGTGTCTTTCCTCGCTCCGAGCAGGCCTCAGACGTGGTGCACGCCCTGACCGACGCCCTGCGCGACACCGGCACCGCGCTCTGCCTCAACGCCCCCGCGACCGGCATCGAGCGTCACGCTGCCGGATTCCATGTCGCCACCGCCCACTTCTCGCTGCTGGCGCAACGCGTGCTGATCGCCACCGGCGGCGTGAGTTATCCCAAGACCGGTTCGGTCGGAGACGGACAAAAATTCGCCAAAGCCCTCGGCCACTCGCTCAAGCCCTACCGTCCCGGCCTGATCGGGTTTGTCATCGCGCACCCGTGGATCGAGGCGCGCGCCGGCACCCCCTGCGACGAGGCGGTCTGCCGCGTCTTCCACAAGGGCCGGCGCCTCTATGAGGGACGGGGGCAACTTGACTGCGAACGCTGGGGACTCGGCGGCGCGGCGGCCTATAACGCCAGCCGCTGCGTCGCGCGCCAGAACCTCAACGACTTCGAACTGGAATGGCAGGTCGGCCGCGACAGCTTTCGTGTCAGGCGGCCGTCCACGCGCCCGCTCAAGGAGGCGATCGTCACCCTCGGCGGCGTGCCGCTCAACGAGGTCGACCCCGCCACGCTGCAGTCACGCGTTTGCCCCGGCCTCTTCTTCGCAGGCGAGGTCATGGACATCGACGGTCCCACCGGCGGCTACAACCTCACCGCCGCCTTCGCCACCGCCGCGCTGGCGGTCCGCTCAATCAGCGGCCAGAGCCGAAATATTAACGGTTGACCTTTTTCCTTAACTCTGCTTTCATGCCGGCATACTGATGGGTGAGGCTCACTGTGCACATGTGGTATGTCTGCAAGGTCTCATCGCGGCCGGACGTGTTTTCGCACGCACCGGCGGAAAGGGTACGCCATGGCCAATTATCCGATTGAGGAAGTCGAGGGCATCGGCCCGATCATGGGTGAAAAGCTGCGCACCGTCGACGTCAAGGACACCGACACGCTGCTGGAGAAATGCCTTACGCCGAAAGCGCGCGAGGAACTTGCCCGGTCAACCGGCATCGCTGAAAAGCTCATCCTGAGGTTCGCCAACATGGTGGATCTCTTCAGGATCAAAGGCGTGGGCTCCGAATTCGCGGAACTGCTTGAGGCAGCCGGCGTCGACACGGTCCCCGAGCTGGCCAACCGTAATCCGGGGCACCTGGCCGCCGCGATGGTGAAGGTCAACGAGGAGAAGAAGCTGACGCGCCGTACGCCCACCGAAGCCGAGGTCGCCAAATGGGTGATCGAGGCCAAGGAACTGCCGCGCAAGCTTTCCTATTGAGCGACAAGACCGCTGGCTTGGAGACACAAGAAAACGCTCCCCTCCGGGGGGGCGTTTTTGGTATCATGACCGCTGTTTTAAAACACAGAGCAAGGAGCGAGATATGGCCGAGAAAAAGGCGGGTACGACACAATTAGAGGCGGTTTTGTCACAGATTCGCAAAGAGTTCGGCGACGCCGCCATCATGCGCTTGGGCGACGCGGAAGCCTCCAAGGATATCCCGGTCATCCCCACCGGCGCGTTCTCGCTCGATCTCGCCCTCGGCGTCAACGGCCTGCCGCGCGGCCGTGTGGTCGAAGTCTACGGCCAGGAGTCCTCCGGCAAGACGACCCTCGCGCTCCATATCATCGCGAACGCCCAGAAAGCTGGCGGCCTGGCGGCCTTCGTCGATGCCGAGCACGCGATGGACCCCAACTACGCACGCCGCATCGGCGTGGACCTGGACAATCTGCTCGTCTCGCAGCCCAACTCGGGCGAGGAGGCGCTCACCATCACCGAGCAGCTCGTCAAGAGCGGTGCGCTGGACGTGATCGTGATCGACTCCGTTGCGGCCCTCACCCCGCAGGCCGAGATCGACGGCAACATGGGCGACTCCCACATGGGCCTGCAGGCGCGTCTGATGTCGCAGGCGATGCGCAAGCTCACCAGCGCCATCTCCCAGACCAAAACCCTCTGCCTTTTCACCAACCAGGTGCGCGACAAGATCGGCGTGATGTTCGGCAATCCCGAGACCACCCCCGGCGGCAAGGCGCTCAAATTCTACGCCTCGGTGCGCCTGCAGGTTCAGCGCATCGGCGCGATCAAGGATCCCACGGGCACCGTGATCGGCAACCGCACGCGTGTCAAGGTCGTCAAGAACAAGGTCGCGCCGCCTTTCACCGAGGCGGAGTTCGACATTCTTTACGCCCGCGGCATCTCGTGGGAGGGCTCGGTGCTCGACGCCGCGATCGCGCGCAACGTGGTCGCCAAGCGCGGCTCGTGGCTGAGCTTCGAATCGGAACAGATCGGCCAGGGCTCGATCGCCGCCACGGAGTTTCTGCGCAGCCATCCCGAGGTCGTCGCGCAGATCATCGCCAAGATCAAGGCCGAGCCCGCCCCCGCCATCGGCAAGGCGACGTCCAAAGCCGACGACGCGGATTGAAACGCCTATCGTGTCTAACGAATCAACCAACACAATCAATAACAAATTGTTTCTCACACGAAGGCGCGAAGGGCACGAAGGTGAATGGTAGATCATGCCCCCCTTTGTGTCCCTTGTGCCTTTGTGCGAGATGAAATTGGGTTGCGGGCTCGCCCGCACTGAAAACGCACCATGAAACTCACTGCTGACCAACTTCGCGACAAGTACCTCTCCTTTTTTGCTTCCAAGGGCCACGCGGTCATCTCGGGCGCCTCGCTGATTCCGGAGAATGATCCGACCGTGCTCTTCACCACCGCCGGCATGCATCCGCTCGTGCCCTATCTGCTGGGCGAGAGGCATCCGTCCGGCACGCGCCTGACCGACGTGCAGAAGTGCGTGCGCACCGGCGACATCGACGCCGTGGGCGACTCCTGCCACCTGACCTTCTTTGAGATGCTCGGCAACTGGTCGCTCGGCGACTACTTCAAAAAAGAGGCGATCACGTGGTCGTTCGAGTTTCTCACGCAGCACCTCGGCTTCTCGCCCGACCAGCTCAGCGTCACCGTCTTTGCGGGCGAGGACGGCATCCCGCGCGACGAGGAGTCGATCGCCATCTGGAAGAGCCTGGGCATCCCTGAGGCGCGTATCCACGCGCTGCCCAAAGAGGACAACTGGTGGGGTCCGGCCGGCGCCACCGGCCCCTGCGGGCCCGATACCGAGATGTTCATCGACAACGGCCAGCCGGCCTGCGGCCCGGCGTGCCGCCCCGGTTGCCGCTGCGGCAAATACATCGAGATCTGGAACGATGTCTTCATGCAGTACAACAAGACGGCGGAGGGCACCTACGAGCCGCTCAAACAGCACAATGTCGACACCGGCATGGGCGTCGAGCGCACCATCTGCATGATGAACGGTTGCGCCACGGTCTTCGAGACCGAACTCTTCGCGCCGCTCATGGCCCAGATCAAGGCGCTCTCGACCGTCCGTCCGGAGGAGGAGTCCGCCGTGCGCGCCGAGCGCATCATCGCGGACCACATGCGCACCTCGGTCTTTATCCTCGGCGATCCCAAGGGCGGCGTCAAGCCCGGCAACGTCGGCGCGAACTACGTGCTGCGCCGCCTGATCCGCCGCTCCGTGCGCTATGCCAAGCTGCTCGGCATCGCCCCCGGCTACACCCGCTCGCTGGCTGAGATCGTGATCGACAACTACAAGCACGTCTATCCCGAACTGGAGAAGAACCGCGAGACCGTGATCGGCGAGCTGACCGCCGAGGAGGAGCGCTTCGAAAAGACGCTCACCGCAGGCCAGCGCGAGTTCGACAAGGTCGCGGGCGCGCTCAAACAGCACGGCCAGACCACCCTCTCGGGCCGCACCGCCTTCAAGCTCTATGACACCTACGGCTTCCCGCTGGAGTTCACCGAGGAACTCGCCGCCGAACTGGGGCTCGCCGTGGACCGCGCGGGCTACGAAGAGGCCTTCAAGAAGCATCAGGAACTCTCGAAGCAGGGCGACGCCACCTTCAAAGGCGGGCTGGCCGACAACACGGTCGCCACCACGCGCCTGCACACCGCCACCCACCTGCTGCACAAGGCGCTGCAGATGGTGCTCGGTCCGCATGCCCAGCAGAAGGGCTCCAACATCACGCCCGAGCGCCTGCGCTTCGATTTCTCGCACTCAGAAAAGATGACGCCCGAACAGCTCAAGCAGGTCGAGGAGATCGTCAACGACGCAATCCGCCGCAACCTGCCGGTCACGATGGAGACCATGACCATCGAGGAGGCCAAGGCACGAGGCGCGACCGCCTTGTTCGCCGCCAAATACGGCGAGCAGGTCAAGGTCTACGCCGCCGGCGACTTCTCGATGGAGGTCTGCGGCGGCCCGCACGCCGCCACCACCGGCGAACTGGGCGGCTTCAAGATCCAAAAGGAGGAGTCCTCCTCAGCCGGCGTGCGCCGCATCAAGGCCGTGATCACCGCGAAAGAGTGAGGCTCCCGATGCCCAGCAAGAAGTCCAAGCGGAAGGCGGTAGCCGGCATACGTTCGCAGGCCAAAACATCCGCACCGGACGCCGATCCACACACCGTCGGCCTCGTCTTCACGGGCAAGCCAAGCGAACTCAGCAAAACGCAACGCGCCTTCTTGAAGGCCAAGAACAAGGTCGAGCGCTTGCGGAAAGAGCTTGCCGACAAGACGGACACGCTCAATCGGCTCCTGGCCCAGCACACCGAAATCGTGGCGCCGCAACTGGACCGCGTCACGAAACGCCAGAAGCGCTTGATCGAGGTCTGCTCCTTGTTCCTCTCCGGCGACGGCAAGCCGCCGGCCAAGACAATCCGCAAGAAACTGGCGCAGTGCATGCTGGAGCTGTTCAGCAGCCTTTTTGATCGCGAGGTCCAGTTGGACCAACGGCTTGTAGACCTCCACCAATCGCTTCTCGAAACCTATTACCCGACGGCGGCTGATGACGATCAGGACGCACAAGACGAGGGAGTTGGCGCTCATCACGCCGAAGCCGTGTTCAATATCCAAAAGGGCCTTTTGGAAGAGGAGCTTTTCTTAGAGACCGGCGTACGGTTTGACTTGAGCGGACTGCGCAGCGACATGAGCGAGGACGAGGCGATGGCGCATCTTGCAAACCTATTGGATGATCATCCGCAGAATCCAAAAAACCGCAAGAAAACCAAGCGGCAACAGGACAAAGAGGCGAAAGAAAAGCTCGCCGCCGAGGCCCGCGCCAAAAACATCAACACTGTGTACCGGCAGTTGGCACGGCTGTTTCATCCCGACCTTGAGCAAGATCCGGAACTCAAGAGCAAAAAAGAGCGTCTGATGAAGGAGCTGACCGCCGCGTATGAAGCGGGCGACCTCCACACGATCCTGGGGCTTGAGCTGCGCTGGCTGCAGAACAATGACGGTGATATCTCACGTCTCAGCGACGACAAACTCCAGGCCTACACCGCCGCGCTCGAAGAGCAGAGTACCGAAATCGAAGCAGAGATTTGCGTGCTTGCGCATCATCCCCGTTTTGCGCCGTTGCGTCTCGACATGTTCAGATCTGGCCTCTCTTACGCCGAGCTTCTGCGCGACCTGAAGAACGAGGCGAATCAGACGCGCGCATGGGCTGCGGATTTGGACATCTGTACCGCCAGCCTTGAACGGATCAAGACCCAAACGTCCGGCAGTGCGCGCGACAAGGCGTTGGGCGCCTGTCTGCGCGATCTTTACCCTGTGCTCATCGACCAGACAGACGAGCATCGCTTGGATATGCCGTTCTGACACAGACCTCTCGCCCTTTCGCGACGCCGCCGCGCGGCGGTCCTGTCCAAAAAAACCGGGGCCGGTTTTACCCGGCCCCGGTGCTGCATGACAGGAGTGGTCTTATATCTAGTTTGGTTGTGTGGTTAATCGCTGATCGGCAGGTTCATGAAGACGGTGCCTTCGCGGGTTTTCACGCGCAGCAACACGCTCTTGTCTTTCCCTTTCCCCACCGCTTTTTCAAAGTCTCTGATGCTTTTCACCTCGCTCCGGTTGACCTCAATGATCAACATGCCGGCCCTGAGTCCCTTCTCGTAAGCGGCTGAAGCCGGATCCACATCCGACACCACCACGCCGCTCGCCCCTTCGTACCCGAGCTGCTGCGCCACGTCCTCCGTAAGCTCCTGCACCTCAAATCCGATCCGTTCGGCCAAACCCTCGACGCCCTGCGGTCCGCCCGCCAGCGCGGCATCGTCCGGAAAAGTCCCGACTGTCACCGTCACCTTCTTGGGCTTGCCGTCACGGTACAACGTGATCTCCGCCTTCTTATTAGGCATGATCCGTGCCACTTCGTTACGGAAGCTGGTATTGTCCTTAATTTTGGCCCCGTTCAGCTCGGTCAGGATGTCTCCACTGCGTATGCCGGCCTTGCCGGCGGGGCCCTCTTTTTCGACTTCCGCGATCAACACACCGCCTGCCTCGCTGCGCCCGAACGAGCGCGCCATCTCTTCGGTAACCTCGCCGGGATTCAAAAATACACCGATGTAACCCCTTGTCACCTTGCCACTTGCGACGAGTTGTTCTTTGATGCTCATCGCCATGTCAATCGGCACCGCAAAGCCGATCCCCATGTACCCGCCACTGCGGCTGAAGATGGCGGTGTTGATTCCGACCACCTCGCCGTCGATGTTGAGCAGCGGACCGCCGGAATTCCCGGGATTGATCGCCGCGTCGGTCTGAATGAAGTCTTCATAATCGGTGATGCCGATGTTACTGCGTCCTTTAGCACTCACCACACCGACAGTAAGTGTCTCCTTCAGTCCAAACGGATTGCCGATCGCGACGACCCATTCGCCGATCTGCAGATCCTCCGTGCTGCCGATCTCCAGCACCGGCAGGTCACCCTCGGACTCAACCTTGATCAGGGCCACCTCGGTGCGCGGGTCAGCGCCGATACGCTTGGCCTGAAATTCGCGCCCGTCCGCCAGCCTCACCGTGATCTTGTCCACATCGCCGACGACGTGGGTGTTGGTCAGAATGTAGCCGTCTTTGCTGATGATAAAGCCGGAACCCTGCCCGGTCTGGCGATACATCTGCTGCCTGCCACGGTTCGGCGCCCGGCGATCCGGCTGCCCGGGGCGCGCCTGACGCGGAACCCCGAAAAACCGCTCGGCGAAATCCTCGCCGAACAGGTCGAACGGGTTGTTGAACGAGTACATGTTGCCGACCGGCACCTGCTTCTCCACTTGGATGAAAACCACGGCCGGCGTCGCTTTGGCCGCCACCCCGGCAAACCCCTTGCGAAAATCAAACGCCCCGCCATCCTTCGCAAACCCTTCAAAACCCAGCGCGGCAACCGCTACCAGCACGGCCACGACTTTCATCAAACGTCCTCTCGTCATGACGCACCTCCCTAAAAACGTGGTTAAAACTAGGCCATAACCCCATCCAACAGACGGCAACCTTTTTGAACCCTCTGGCCAGGCGAGTGAATGGAGTTATGGCCTATACGGACCTGTTTCTGTCAACCTCTTGCCGTCTCTCGCTTTGGCATTTTGTACTAAGCGATTAACGTGCCAAATGATCAATTGCTCAACTTTAGGCAAACTATTTGACATATTTGTCAAATTGATGAAGGAAATTAGCCATTTCTAAGATTCATGCGACAACACGCTCAGCCACATCGCGACACGATGTCCGTGAGGCTGTGACAGATTGACGCGAGCGCACGGCTCGCGTCACGGCAGCGGCCGATCCCGCGTCATGTCGCGGGGCGGTCGCCACGCAGCCGCGCTTCCAGCGCCTCGACGCGCGCCTTGAGCTTCTCGACCAGACGCGGCAACAGCAGCGTGCTGGCGAACTCGCGCTTGGGCAGGGCCGGCAGGCCGAGCACATATTCGCCGGGCGGCACATCCTTGGAGAGGCCGCTCTTGGGACCGACCTGCGCGCGGTCGCCGATCGTGAGGTGACCGGAGATGCCGGCCTGCGCCCAGATCAGGCAGCCCGACCCGATGCGCGTGCTGCCCGCCACGCCGGCCTGGGCGATGACGCCGCTGAAATCGCCGATCTGGACGTTGTGGCCGATCTGCACCAGGTTGTCGATCTTCGTGGCGTTGCCGATGCGGGTGCGGCCGAAGCGCGCGCGGTCGATCGTCGTGTTGCAGCCGATCTCCACATCGTCGCCCAGCTCGACGATGCCGAGCTGAGGAATCTTCTCGACCGCGATCGTGCCGTCCGGCTTGAACACGGGGTTGTACCCGTAGCCGTCACCGCCGACGCGCACGCCCGAATGCAGGATCACGCGCCGTCCGAGCAGGCAGCCCTCACGGACCGTGACTTGAGGATAGAGATGACAGCCCTCGCCCAGCCGCACGCGCTGTCCGATGAAAACCTGCGCCTCGATCACGGAGCCGTCGCCGATCTCGGCCCCCGCCTCGATGACCGTCCACGGCCCGACATGCACATCACGGCCCAGCCGAACATCGTCCGCGATCACGGCGGTGGGATGAATGCCGGGGGCGCGAACCACGGGCGGCGGCGCGAACCACAGCGCCGCCTGCGTGCAGGCGGCATCCGGGTCTTTCACATGGATCCGCGCGGGCGCCGAACACTCGCCCTGCCAGCCGGCCGGCACCAGCACCGCGCTCGCGCGCGTGGCCGCCGCCTGGCGGGCGTACTTGGCGTCCTTGACAAACGACACGTCGCCGGGGCGCGCCTCCAGCAGGCTGGCCAGCGCGCAGATCTCCAGCGCACCGTCACCGGACAGCTCGCCCCCCAGTCGTTCAGACAATTCCCTGACGGTCATCACAGCACCCTCATCTTAAAACACGGAGAGCACGGAGGCCACAGAGGAGAATGGGTTTTCTCTGTGCCCTCTGTGCTCTCTGCAGTTATTCCCGAAACCTATTTCTTCTCGGCGGCGGCTTTCTCGGCTTTCTCCTTGTCGGCCTTCTCCTGCGCCTCTTTGCGCAGCTTGGGATCGACGCCCATGCGCTTGAGGACCTCGTCGGTCACCTCCAGCTTGGGATCGAAGTAGGCGATGGTCGTACCGTCGAGGATGATGCTGACTTTGGCCTCCTGCGCGTATTTGGTCAGGACCTCGCGGATGTCGCCGGTGACCTGACGCAGCAGGCGCGCGTCGAGATCGCCCAGCTCGCGCTGCAGCTTCTGCATCTCCTGGCGCAAATCGCGGTCAGCCTCGGCCAGCACGTCGCGATGCTTCATGGCCTTGTCCTCGGCCTCGGCCTTCGCCTTTTCGTTGAGGGCCGGGTTACGCGCCTCCTTGACAGCCTTCTCATACTCTTCGCGCAGCTCTTCGAAGCGGTCGCGCTGCTTGTCGAGTTTGGCCTGGAACTCCTTTTCGGTGTCCTGCATCAGCTTGCGGTCGCGCTCGCGGCTCGGGTGGAAACGCACCAGGTCCACCATGTTGACCACTGCGGTCTTTTCCTGCGCCAGCATTACGGTCGCGGCCAACACCGCAGCCAGCATCACCATCATCTGTTTCATACGTATCCTTTTTGCCACAAGGCAAACGGGCGGGCGGACGAACCGCCCGCCCGCCTTCAGGTCCTTATTCAAAGCCGATCGCGAACGAGAACACCTCATCGTCCGTGTAGTCATCATCCTCGACCACCGGCACCGCGAAATCGAAGCGGATCGGGAAGCCCGGGATGTCGATGCGCAGGCCCACGCCGGCCGTCACGCACACGTCGGAAAGCTCGGGATCAAAGGCGTCCTCGCCGATCGAGCCCACGTCCATGAAGGTCGCGAAGCGCACCGCCTTGAAGACCGGGATCGTGTACTCCGCCGTCACCAGCGCCAGCGTCTCGCCGCCGATCGGCGCGTGGGCGCCATCCACGCTGCCGCGAAACACCTTGGGGCCGATGTCGCGGTATTCGACACCGCGCACGGTGCGCGGGCCGCCCAGGAAGAGGCGCTCGTAGATCGGCACCTCGTCGTCGCCGTACGAATCCACGGTCTCGACGCGGCCGCGCAGGCTCAGCACGTGCTTGTACCACGGCATGCGGAACCAGTGGCGGTAGTTGGCACCCAGCTTGTAGTACTCGGTCTCGCCGATGCCGCTCTCGGAAGCCTCGCCGAAGACCGTCGTCTGGTAGCCTTTGGTCGGGATAAAGGCGTGATCGCGCGTGTCGTGCGCCCAATAGAGGCGCAGCACGCTGTTGATCGCGTCGCCGTACAGCTTCTCCTGATATTTGAAGTAAGAATCAAAATCACCGGTTTCGACGGGGTCGTCGTTCATGTCCGTATCCCAGTCGCCATCCTCCACATCGTCCATCTCGACCAGCTCGAGGGTGTAGCGCATGCCGACGCGGCCGACCTTGACGGGATAGGAGAGACCGACCGAGCCGCCGGTGCGGATCTCGTCGTACTGATCGTACCAGCGCATGCGGCGGTAGGCCTCGACGGTCAGCGCCAGCGGCCGGTCCATGAACCAGGGCTCGGTCCAAGAGACCTCGGCGGTCTGGCGGCGCGAGCCGAGTTCCACGCCCAAGCGCGCCTTCTGCCCGCCGCCCGTGAAGTTCGGCCAGTTCAGAATGTCGAAGTTGCTCTGTGTGATCTCCATGAAGCCGACCACGTTATCGATGCTGGAGACGCCCGCGCCAACCATGAAGTTGCCGGTGCGCTGCTCTTCGACTTCATACACCAGATCGCGCACGCCGGCCTTATCGGTCTGCTCGGAGTAGTGGCGCACGGTCTTGAAATACTGCAAGTTTTTCAGGCGGTTCTCGCTGCGCTCGATGCGCGGCTCGTTCATGATTTCGCCGGGGCTGACCATCACCTCGCGGCGGATCACCTTGTCCTTGGTCTTGTTGTTGCCGCGGATCACGATATTGCGGATGTAGACCAGCTCGCCCTCGCGCACGTCGTAGGTGATCGCCATGCGGCCCGGCTTGCCCGGCACGGTGTCTTTGACCGCGCGCACGGCGGTGTCCACGTAGCCGCGCGACCCATAGTAGTCGCGGATATCCTTGGCCGCGTCGTCGATCGTCTGCTGGCCGGCCACCGCGTCCACCTTGAGGCGCTCGCCCGAGGCCAGCACTTCGCGCTCGGGGAAGAGCTTCACGCCGCGGATCGCGGTCGAATCGACCGTATACTGATCGCCCTCGGTCACGCCGAACACCACGTCCACCTTCTCCTTGCCCACCTTTTCCATGACCGGCGCGGCGACGCGGGCGTCCAGATAGCCGGCATTCTTGTAGACATCCTCGGCCATCTGGCGCGCGTCCTCAAGGTCTTGCGCCGAAACCGGCGTGTCGGTGAACCAGCCGCGCGGATCATACCACGGGCGCTGGCCGAAGGAGGAGCGCAGTTCTTTGTCGGGGATCGAAACATTACCGGTGAAGCGGTACTTGCGCACCTTGGCGCGCTCGCCCTCCTCGACCGTGAAGATCACATTCGCCGCTCCGGCGCTGTTCGGGATCGGCTGGATCTCGGCGCCGATCTTGATGTTCGGGAAGAATTTCTTCACGTACTCGTCGCGGATCTTGGAAACCTTGGAAGAGAGGACCGGCTCATCGATGTAATCGCCGCTCTTCAGTTCGGAGAGCTTGCGGATCTTGCGCTCGCTCAGATACTCGGCGCCTTTGATGGCCAGCGGTTCCTGGAAACGGTAACGGCGCTTCACCACGTAAACCACGCGCACGCCGCCCTCGACCTTTTCCAGTTCCACGCCTGCGTACCCGTAACGTCCGGTGTCCAGCAGCGCGCGCACATCTTTGGAGAGCGCCTCCTGCGACAACTCCGCACCCGGCTGCACGCTGCAGAAGGAGAGCACGTCCGTCGCATCGGTCCCAAACTGGTCCAGCACGCGGACCGACACATCTTTGACAAGGGTTTCCGCACCCATCACACACGCGGCAGAAAACACCACCGCCGCAGCCCACGCACGAATCGACATTCGCATCGGATACTCTCCTCAACTAGCGCTACAGCGTTCACCGTCTGACGTCCAACGCCCAGCGTTCACCTGACACCTGATTTGAATCAAAGTTCAAAAATTAAACCCCATCCCCTGCCGGAATACAAGCATGGAATCGTCCCGCCGCAAAATCCTGACCCCTCCGTCTCCTTTCTCCCTTCTCCTTTCTCCCTTCTCCCTTTTACTTATTCCCTCCTCCCTACCCTCTCCCGCATCCTCGGCGCCGCCGCCACAACAGCCAGAGCGCAATGCTCTTGCCGTCAATCAGGCCGCCGTCATCCAAAGCCGCCTCGATCTCACCGGCCGTCATCACCACAGGCTCCAGATTCTCGTCAAAATCCGGCCGCTGCGCGCTCGGCTCCTGCGACAGCCGCGCATAGTAAAGGTGCAGACGCTCCTCCGAATAACCGGGGCACGGCACGATGACCCCCAGCTTTTCGAGAGCCGTCACCGTGTACCCGCTCTCCTCCTCCATTTCGCGCCGCGCCGCCGCCTCCGGCACCTCGCCCTCCTCCAGGCAGCCCGCCACCATTTCCAGCAGCGCCAGTTCCACGGCCTTGCGGTATTGCCGGACCAACACGAAACGTCCGTCCGGCCGTTCCCCGAGAATCACGGCCGCGCCGCGGTGACGCACGATCTCGCGCACCGACCGGCGTCCGTTCGGCAGTTCGATCGACGCGACGTCGATCGTCAGCGCACGCCCCTCAAAGGCCCGTTTCACCGCCAGCGTCTTTTCTGTCAGATTCATGCGCGTATCATACTCCTCCCCTCCCGACCCCGCCATGCAAAACCCCCGGCCCGGCACAGGCTGAAAATGCGTACAGGCGTCCCAAGCGTGTGAACAACAGGGTGGCGGTGACATGTTCAGGCGACAAGCCGAGCAATTGCGCGGCTGCGCGCGCGTAGTCGAGCATCTGGCCGGCATATCCTCGGGCTGCCTCCTGCACCTGCGGGTCGGTGGCGATGCGGTTGCTCTTAAAATCGGTGATCGTCGCGCGCACGGGGTGCCCCGCCGCATCCCACACGACCACGAGACGGTCAAAACGACCGCTCATGAGTTGCTTTTGACCGCCGGTTTTCACGAGCAGGTTGAACGGCACCTCGCGCCAAACGTCCACCGCCCCTGCACCGGCGAGGGCCGGCCTGGAAAGCGCGTTTTGAACCTCGCCCTTTTTCAGGCACGCTCTGAACTGTCGCTCCACGTCGGCCAGCAAGGTTGCGGATTCAGCCGACTCTTGCCGCCATTCAGCGATGAGGCGCTCCATGTCGGTGTCTTCAAACCACTCGATCTTCTGGAAAAGGCGGTGGATGGCGGAGCCGAAGGCACGCACGTCGCCGGCCTCGGCATTGAACAGCCACTGGGCTGGAAACGGTTGGCCGTCGACGTGCTCTTTCGAAGGTTCTCTCGTTGTGATTTCAGCCGTGAACCCGATGCGGAACGGCGCGGCAGGGTTCTCCTGCGCGTTGGCCGCCGGAGCCTGATGCCGCCAGAACCAATCGGGGTCGCCGCGGGCATAGAGCTGTGTGAACCCGCCAGGCCCCACGCCCGGGGCGGTGTCAGGCCGCAGACGCTCGCGCAGCAAATCCGCCTCGCTGACAGACTTCGGATCTTTCGCCTTCTTTGGAACAATCAGGGCCATCGCCCGCTGGGCGCGGGTCATAGCCACATACAGTACGCAGAGCTGGGCGAAGTTCGCGTCGGCGCGCGCCGCGTCGCAGGCCTGCAGCGGTGGGCCGTCCGCCGCCTCCAGCGCTTGCTGGCAAGGAGGATTGAGCACCCAGTTGCGGCCCGCCAGCAGCCTCGGGATCTTCGGTTTTTCAAAACTGGCCGGCCGGGTCGCAAAAGGAATGACAACCAGATCGAAACCCAATCCCTTGGCCTGATGGACGGTCATCACGCGCACCGAGCCCGCGGCGGCGTTCGCGCGGGTCTGGTAAGCGTTGACATGATCCGCGAAACGGTCGGGATCGCAGACGCCCAGCGCATCGAAACTTTCGGCACCCGCCAAGAACTCGCTCAGGCGCCTCTGACTGAAAGGGTCCAAGCGCCCCAGTTTCCCGCCCCACTCGCGCAGCGTGGCGGCGAAGCCGTGCGCCTGAAAAGCTTGCAGCAAGAGCGCCGGCAGAGCGCCGTATCCGATTTCCGAGCAGGTGCCTCCCAGCGGGCTCATCTGAAGATGGCGCAGGGCAACCGTGTCGCCGGGGTGCGCGGCGTATTGGACCAGCGCCAGGAGCAGGGTCACGACCGGATTGTCGGTGATGCCGCCTTTGCCCTCGTGCACGCACGGGACGTCCGGCAGCAGGCGCCGGAGCGCGTCCACGCACGCGCGCCCGGCCTGATTGCTGCGCACCAGCACGGCCGCGGTCAGCCCGCGCTGAATGGGCTCAACCTGTTTCAGGATGGCCGCGACGGCCTCAAACTGCGCCGGATACTCGGTTCCATCTTCTCCGTTGTCGTCTGCTTCGGCGGACTCCTCCGCGCCCGTTTTTTTCGGATCGTATTCGAGCAGCGACACGAAGCCCGTCCCCTCATGTGTCCTCGCGCTTTCGTGACGCGTCCAGGCGCGGGCAAAGGCTTCGACCGCTTCAGGACGCAGCCCCGCCTGCCCGCCCAGGGACGGCGTCCAAGATTCGAGGTGATCGAAGGTCTGGTTGACGGCGTCAATGATGGCCGGCAGCGAGCGGTGGCACGTTTGAATGGACTCGCTGACGATGGCGCGCGCGCCGCAGCTCTGATATTTTTCCCGGATGTTGTTAAACAGTCGATAATTGCCGCCGCGCCACCCGTAGATCGACTGCTTGATGTCGCCCACAAAGAAAAAAGAGCGCGCGTCGTCCTGAATGACTTCGTCCACGAGGTTCGCGAGCGTTTCCCATTGCGTGTCGCTCGTGTCTTGGAACTCATCCATCAGCCAGTGGTCCAGCCTGCCGTCCAGGCGGTAGTCGATGTAGAGCCGGTTCTCCGCGTCAGGCACGCGGCTGGGCGACGGGCCGCCTGATCCGAGAAGACGCGAGAGGTCTTCGAATGTGAAATGTCCGTCGTGCGTTTGCGCGGCGGCATAGTGCTCATCGTAACGGCCAAGTACGGTGCGCAGACCTTGGGTCTGTGTCAGCGCGCGCCCGATTTCCACGTTGATCGCATGGCGCAACGCAACCCGCACGCCGTTCCATAAAGTTTGGGGAAGAACATACTCCTGCCTGTAGTAGCTGAGCGTGGGCGGCCGGTGGTTCTTGACGTTCTCAAGGATTAACCGCGAGGCTTTGTCGTTCCGTTGCGGCCACGGCTTGTCGATCGCGTGAGACAGGAGCGCGATCGTGAAAGTTGAAAGGCTCTCACCGAGTTGGCCCGGCCGTCCTGTCTCGCCGAACACCGTGCGCAGGCTCTCGGCCACCGTGTCGGGCGGCGGCGCATCGTCGGGGTCGGGCTCCCACCAACGGTCGGCCCGCGGCCAGATGCGGTCCGGGTCGCCCCAGTGCCACGTCTGAGCGCCGTGCGTCCGGTAAAAGACGTGGTAGTCCTTGACCAGTTGATCCAGGACCGACAACAGTTTCTTGGTCTCGCGCCCGTGCTGGGACATGCGGAAATCGCTGAGGAACGCCTCCTGCCGGCTCTCCTCGCGCGAGGATCGCGGATCGAAGAGACGGGTCAGAATCGACAGGCGAGCGGCCGCGGCTTCACCGCCGTCATTATCCATGGGCTGTGTCTCGGGCGGCACCCCCAGTTCCAACGGGAACGCGCGCACGACGCCGAGAATGAAGCTGTCGAGCGTGCCGATCCGCAGGCGGTGGCCGTGGTCGAGCAGGCCTCGCAGCAGGCGCAGATAGTCATCCTCCCGGGACGGCGCGGCCAGCCCTTCCTTTGCAATCATTGCCGCGGTTTGGGCGCGCTTGACATCCTCGGTCACGGCCGCGCAAAGATGCTCGACGATCTTGTCAAAGATCTCGCCCGCCGCTTTGCGGGAGAAGGTGAGTGCGCAGATGCGGTCCGGGGCCACGCCGGCGGCCATCAGGCCGATGTAGCGGTGGGCCAGGCGGAAGGTTTTGCCGGTTCCGGCCGAAGCGGAGATGGAGCGGTTTTGAACGGGGTTCATGGATCGGCCCTCCAGGGGTTTGGGGGCGGCTCGATGGTTTTCGCGGCGTCGCCGAGCAGCACGCCTCTGAAATCGCCCTCAAACCGGGGACGTCCCGCCTGCCGGAACTCGCCTGCCTTGATGTTTTCGACGACGGCGCGGGCGCAGGCCATGGCGGAGGCCTGTAGCGCGTCGGTGTAACCGTCCCACAGGTTGAACGCGATGTCGCCCAATGCGCTCGGCAGATTGATGTAGCCGAGCCGGACTTCGCTCTCGCACGCCGCCTTCACAAACTCGCGGTACAGCGGCAATTGCAGGTCGGCCCAGCGTTTATCGTTCTTGCCGTTTGCGACAAGCTCCTTGGGAACCCGGGCCGCCTCTAAAAACTCGTTGTCTCCGAAGGGCGGGCCCATGTGCGCCTCCGCCGGCATTTTCGCCTTGTCCGTGGTCTTATAGTCGAGTACGCAGTAAACCGCTCGCCCGTCTTCAATCCTTCTGTCAATGCGGTCGATCCGGCCGCGGACGGTGACGCCGTCGATCACGATGCGCCGGCCCTTCTTGTCTTCGTGCTCGACGATCTCCCAGCCTTGGGCGTGCCACGCGACTTGCTTCTGGGCGAACGCCTTGAGCCGCTGCGCGGCACTGTGGACGGCCAGTTCGACACCAAGCCAAGGCCGTGCGCCATAGCGCGCGCGTGCCAGTTCCCGCAACCTCCCGTCCATCCAGCGCCCCAGCCGGTCCGCATCGGCGCACGCCCACAGGTCGCGGTCGGCGGCCATCTGCTCGAGTACGGCGTGGACCAAGATGCCGAAGGCCAGGGCGTCCGGCTCGCGCTCACGGTCGCTCTGCGCCTCCATGTCGAGCACGTGCTTCAAATAGAACTGCAGCGGACTTTCCAGGTAGTCGCGGAACAGCGTCGGGCTCAACGCCCGCCTCCGCTTTTGGTTGAGGCAGTCGGACGGCACAAGCCCCGGGTCGAGTTTGAAACCGACCGTGAAAGCCGATGCGGTGCCCGGCGGCGGCGTCTCCCGGAAAAGCTTTTTCGCGCGCGCCACCAGTTCGGTGTCGGGACACCGGAAGAGCAGGCGCGAGGGACGCAGCGGATCGCCGGCGGTGGAGGTCTTGCCGACGATCAGGATGACACGCCCCCCGCTGCGGCGCTGCGCGAGCAGTGCCGCCAGCACGTACGCGTCGCGCGCCACGCGCAGGCGGTCGTCGCGCAGTCCGAGACGGGTCCGCAGCGAGTCCGGCAGAAAGAGGTCGCCCACGTGGCCGTCGGGCACGAAGCCTTCGTTCATGCCGGCCACAAAGAGCAACGGTGCCGGGTTCCACGCCAGTTCCAGCCACCCTTCGAGGTCGAGAGGTTCGCCCTGACGCTCAGGCTTGACGCTGCTCTCGCGCAGACGGGCGAGCAGGATGTCGGCGCCATCCCTTCCCTCCTGTCCGTCAGGTCCGGCTGCCTCCAATTCGCGCAGACAGTCGTCAAAGACGGTGACGGCCTGCTGAAAGGCCGCGTCGGCCCGGCTCGCAGAGTCGAGCAGGCGCTTCTTGTAAATCTGTTGCAACACCTCGCGCAGTGCTGCGGCAAGATCGTCCTGCAACAGCCGTGTGCGCCACGCCCGCACCTGCGCCACAGCGGCCAGCGGCACTGCGGGCGGTCTGTGGTCAGGGTCTGCGGCTTCCCGATCGCGAAGGTCATCCAGCGTGACCGGCAGATACTCAGCCTGAAACGCGTCAAGTTCACGCAATGCGTCGGCGCCGTTGCCGATCGCGCTCAGGACGTCCGGGTGGCGCAAGAGAGCGGCGACCTCGGCATAGCCGTCGGAATCGCGCAGGGCGAGCAGCGCGTGGACAAGCCGGGCAAGCGGGGTTTGCGAGAAGGGCTGGTTCTGGGGATCGAAAGCGGGCAACCCGAGGTCCGCCAGCGCGCGCTGCAGCGGCGCGACGGTTTCGCGGTCGGGGACGCCGATGGCGAGTTGCGGCCGTGACGCGGCCGGGCGGGGCTGCGTCTTCAGAGCCTCTGCGACCGACCGGGCGATGCGCTCGGCCTGGTCGGCGGGCGTGGCTTCCAGCCACAGATCCTCGTCGTTCAACGCGATGTGCCGGTTGGCCCATGCGTCCGGCACGGGACGGCCCCATCTGTCGAACGCCGCAGCCTCGCGCGCGGGAGCGGCCACAAGGATGTCCACCGCGGCCCCGGCCTCCGCCCAACGCGCCAGCAGCTTTTCGAGCAGTCGGGGAGGATCCGGCACGGCGGCCACGACGATGTGCGCGACTTCCGCCGGCCGCGCGCCGTCACGCACATGGTCGAGCTTCGCGGCGACTGCGTCTTGCAGGCCCCGAACCGCCAACTGGCGCAGATAACGGCCTTCGAGCGTCTTCATGTCCGTCCAGCGGTCGGCCTCCTCCAGCGCGTCACCCCGGTCCGCAACGTCCGCCAGCGCGAGGTCGCCGTCCGCCAGTTCCTGCCGCAGGCGCTGAAGGTGGCGGGCGATCTGCAGCGCCCACGCGGTCGTGGCCGGCCGCTTGTCTCCGGCTCCGAGAAAGGCGCGGAATTCGTCCGCCCCGGCCGCTTTGAGGACGGCCGTCCAAGCGAGCAGACTCTGAAAGCCCGACGCCACGCCGGCCCGTTGCGGCGGCGCCAGCAGGACCGGCGGCGTGACGATTTCAGGCCCGATACAGGCGACTCCCCGCGCGTCCGCGGCCAGCGGCAGCGCGGCGCGCAGCCGCCAGCTCGACTGGCGGGTGGGCACGATAACAACGGTGTGCCGCAAATCCAGCAGGCCGCCGCCTGTCTGCGCCAACAAAAAAGCAGGTACGGTTTCGCAAAGCGGCCGGTCCCATCCGATAAATGTCCGCGTTAAAGGCATGATGCTGTCCTTTCATGGCCGTCATCAGCGCGGTGTTGAGCACCTGACCAGAGTAGCGGCAGACCAGCTCGATCTTCGTGTCGTGCATTTTTGCTCAATACAGCGAGAGTGTCAAGCGACAGACTTCTTTGAAGCCAGCCTTCGCAGGGGGGTTGACAGACTGGAGCTCATCGATTATAGTCAATCTCAACTTGAGCGCTTTAGTTTGAAGGACCGATAAGGCGCGACAACACAGGGAGGTGACACATGAAACGTTTCATGACAATGATGGCTCTGGCGGCGGCAATGGTGGCTTCGGTGGCGGTGGCGCAATGTCCCGCGACCTGTCCCAAAGAGAAGAAGGCCGCCTGCAAGTGCGAGTCGTGCGGGTGTACCGCAAAGGTCAAAAAAGCCGATTGCAAGTGCGACAAGTGCGCATGCGCCAAGCCGGCGCAGTGTCCGAAGGCCAAAGAAGGCGCTGCCAAGAAGGGCTGCTGCCCGAAGACCTGAGTCGACCCCGACCAACCGCAGAAACCACGTGGGGCATGTCGTGCCCCACGTGTTTTTTTGTGCCTTGCCACGTTCATGCCCGATTCCCCCTTGACTTGCCCCGTCCCCTGCCGTATCACATGTACCGGCGATCCACCCGCATGATGCAAAGACGTATGAAAATCACGATTGTCCACCAAGCGGTCGCCGCAGACGCGCCGGCCGATGAACGCGATGTTCTGGACCAGGCCGCAGCCATCCGCGACGCGCTGCGCGCGCGCGGCCATGCGGTCACGTTGCTGCCCTGCACGACCGATCTCGGCAATATGCGGCGCAAGCTGGAGGTACTGGCACCTGACTGCGTCTTCAATCTGGTCGAGACGCTGGACGGATCGGGCCGGCTCATCCATCTGGCGCCGGCCGCCTGGGAGGTGGCGGGCATCCCCTTCACCGGCAGCTCCGCCGAGGCGCTCACGCTCACCACGCACAAGCTGCTGGCGAAAGAGCGTATGCGGGCCGCCGGACTGCCGGTGCCGGAGTGGGTCGGCGGGGGAACGCTGAACGCTCAACGTTCAACGCTCGATGCGCAAGACGCAATGAACGGCGATTGGATCGTGAAGTCGGTGTGGGAGCATGCGTCGGTCGGGCTGGGTGACGACAGCGTGCTGCGCGGGGTGACCGCAGCCGAGGCGGCCGCGCGATTGCCGGAGGGCTTTTTCGCCGAACGGTATATCGAGGGGCGCGAGTTCAATGTCGGATTGCTGACCGGTGCGGATGGACCGGAAACGTTGCCGCCGGCCGAGATCGTGTTCGAGGCGTATCCGGACGGCAAACCGCGGATTGTGGGCTATCCGGCCAAATGGGACACGGATTCTTTCGAATACGCGCACACCGTGCGCCGCTTTGTCGATCCTGCGGCCGACGGTCCGCTGCTGACAGAGCTGACGCGGCTCTCGCGGCGCTGCTGGGAGGCGTTCGGCCTCGGCGGCTGCGCGCGCGTCGATTTCCGCGTGGACGCGGAGGGCAGGCCGTGGGTTCTCGAAGTCAATGCCAACCCCTGCCTGGCGCCCGACAGCGGCTTTGCCGCGATGCTGGCGCAGGCCGGCATCGATTACGGCGCAGCGATGGAACGGATCGTCTCAGAGGCCGGAGGTCAGAGGTCAGAGGCCGGAGGTCAGAGAAAGAACGCTCAACGTTCAACGCTCAACGCGCAACGCTCAACGCCGCCGTCGCCGGTGACCATCAGGACGTCGCTCGTGCCGGAGGATGTGGCGGCCGTGCGCGAGGTGACGGCATCGACCGGATATTTTCACGAGCATGAGATTCCGGTGGCGGTCGAACTGGCGGAGGAGCGGCTGGCCAAAGGCGCGGCGTCAGGATATGAGTTTGTGTTCGCCGAGCAGGACGGACGCGTGGTCGGGTACACCTCGTTCGGGCCGATCCCCTGCACGCGGGGCAGCTTTGACTGGTACTGGCTGGCGGTGCGGCCCGAGTGTCAAGGGGCGGGTCTCGGCCGGCGCCTGCTGCAGGAGGTGGAGGCGCGCGCCCGCGCGATGGGCGGAGCCCGGCTCTACTGCGAGACTTCCGGCCGGCCGCAATACGCTTCGACCCGCTCGTTTTACGAGCGCATGGGGTTCACGCTCTGCGAGGTGCTGGCGGATTATTACGAGCCGGGCGACGGGCGCGCGACTTATGTCAAAGCGCTGTAGGCATCACGCCTCGGGCTTCATGTCGCGCGTCATCAGCGTCTCAACGGCGGTGCGAGCCGAAAAGCCTTCGTAGCACAGCGCGTGGACGATGTCAGTGATCGGCATCTCCACACCGTGCGTCTGGCCAAGCGTGTGAATGACCTTGGCGTTCCAGACGCCCTCGGCCACCATCTTCATGCTGCCGAGGATCGCCTCGATGCTCTCGCCGCGGCCGAGCCGCTCGCCGACCGAGTGGTTGCGGCTGTGGCGGCTGGTGCAGGTCACGATCAGGTCACCGATGCCGCTCAGGCCGGAAAAGGTTTCGGGGCGCGCGCCCAGCGCGATACCGAAGCGCGTGACCTCGGCCAGACCGCGCGTGATGAGCGCCGCGCGCGTGTTGTCGCCGAAGCCGAGTCCGTCCGACGCGCCGACCGCGATGGCGATCACATTCTTGACGGCGCCGCCGATCTCGACGCCCAGCATGTCGGTAGAGGTGTAGACGCGGAAGAGCGGTCCGCTGAAAAGCTGCTGCACGCGCTGCGCGACCGCCTCGTCCTCTGCGGCGGCCACCACGGCGGTCGGGATGCCGCGCGCAACCTCCTCCGCATGGCTCGGGCCCGAGAGCACGGCGATCGCGTCGAGCCCCAGCGTCGCCCGCGCGATCTCGCTCATGCGGCAGTGCGTATCCTCACAGAGTCCCTTGGTCAGGCTGACGACCAGCGTGCCGGCCGGAATCAAGCCGGCAAAAGAGGCGCAGACCGCGGCATAGAACTTGGAGGGCACGGCCAGCACCACGGCCTCGGTGCCGGCCGCGGCCTCGGCGGGATCGGCGCACCAGCGCAGACCGTCGGGCAGCGCGATGCCGGGCAGGTAGCGGGTGTTTTCGCGGGCCGCGCGCACCTCGTCGAGATACGTCGCGAAAGGCCCCCACAGGGTGACCCGGTGTCCGTAAGCATGCAGCAGCAAGCCGATTGCTGTTCCCCAGCCGCCGTCTCCGATGATGGTGATGTTCATACTTTTTTCCCAAAGGTGAAGCGCGATTCCGTGCCGGCGCGCAGCCGGCTCATATTCGAGCGATGTTTCCAGACGGCCAGCAGGGCAAGCAGGGTCAGAACCCCCGCGAACCACACACCGTGCCGCGCGTGCAGCGCCAGCGGCCACCAGACCACGGCCGCCAGCGAGAGAGCCGCGCCAATCGAGGCGACCGAGACATAGCGCGTGCTCAGGAAGAGCGCCAGCCAGACCGCGAAGGCGATGCCCACGCCGGCGGGCGCGAGACCCAGCAGCAGGCCCGCGCTGGTGGCGACCCCTTTGCCGCCTTTGAACTTCAGAAAACAGGTCCAGTTGTGTCCGATGACCGTCAGCGCCCCGCAAAAGACCGCCAGGCCCATGCCGTCCGCGGCGATGCCCGTGACGCGCGCGGCCAGCGCCGGGATCAGCGTCACCCCGCCGAGCCCCTTCAAGAAGTCGAGCGCGAAGGTCAACAGCCCCAGGGGCTTGCTGACCGATCGGAAGACATTCGTGGCACCGATGTTGCCGCTGCCCAGCGTACGGATATCCTTGCCCCGGGTTTTCGCGATCAGAAATCCGAAAGGCACGGCACCCAGCAGGTAAGCGGCCGTACCGCCGGCCAGCCAGAGAACGTAAGTTGTCATGCCGCCGAGGATAGCAAAAAACGGCGGCAAGGGGAGAGGGGGAAAAAGGAAGAAGGAAAAAGGAGGAGGGAGGAGTTTCAGTTCCGGCTGTCCCGGTAGCCTCGGCAGTCTCGGCAGTCCCGATAGTCTCGGCAGTCCCGGCTCTCACCTCGGTCGCCACCGGCACTCCCGTTTCTGCCGTCCCTTCCGATCCTGCCGGCACGAGCACCCGGCAGAAAATAGAAAATCCTGCTGGACGGGCGACCGGTGAATGCGTTATAACCGTTACTATTTGGAGAAACGCAAGTGCGTTGCGCTCCGCTTTTTATTCACGCTAGCAAGAGTACGCTCATGAATAGAGTGATCGGGTTGGTTGTTTGCGCAGGATTGGCGGGTGCGGCGCGTGCCCAAGAGGTAAAACCGGCGCCGGCGGGCGGCGCGCAGCCTCCGCAGGCCGTGCAGGAGGAGAAAGGCGGCCTCGACTGGGACGGCGGCGCCGACCTCCGGATCAGGCACGAACTGCACGACAACGTGCCGCAGTATAACGCCAACGGTGCGGTCTCAGGCAACCAGAGTTACCTGCGCATCCGCCCGCGAGTCTGGGGCCAAGTCAAGAACGAGGATTTCCGCCTCTATCTGCGCCTCGCCGACGAATTCCGGGAGTACTTTCAGCCCAGCGAGAGCCGCAACTCCCAGTTCCCGGACGAGGTCATCGTGGATAATCTCTATCTCGACCTCTATAACCTCTTCAACGACCGGGTCGACCTACGGATCGGGCGTCAGGACTTCCTAGGGCCCGACGGCTACGGTGCGGGCCGCGTGCTGCTTGACGGCACTCAGGGCGACGGGTCGCGCACGGCGTTCATGGACGCGATCAAGGCCACCGTCAAGATCGACGAGAAAAACACGCTGGACTTGCTGGCGATCTACAACAGCTCCGACAACGAACTGAGCTGGGGACACCCTAAAGGGACGAACGGCAAAGCTCCTAAGGAACGCGATCTGACCTACAACGTGCCGGGAGCCACCGGCATGGACGAGTATGGCGGCGGATTGTATTTCAAATCGAAAGAGTGGAAAGAGTTCCCCTTCGACCTGTACTATCTGTTCAAGCGCGAGACCAAGGCGCGTCTTGCCGGCCGCGACCTGCCGGGCCGCAACACGCATACCTTGGGTGTGCGCGTGGCGCCAAAGCTCACCGAGACGCTCTCGGCCGAACTCGAGGGCGCGGCGCAAGCCGGCGAGCGCGACGGCGGCAAGTCCGTTCGGGGCTACATGGGCTATGCCGGTCTCACCTACAAACCCGCCGTCGAAACCTTCAAGCCGTTCGCCACCCTAGCGTGTTACTACCTCTCCGGTGACCGCAACCACGGCACGGACGACAACGACACTTCATGGAACCCGCTGTGGTCCCGGTGGCCACAGTACAGCGAGATGTACCCCTATCACGACAGGGGTGTCTGCTACTGGTCCAACCTGATCTACCCGAACGTCACGGTAGGCACCGCGTTTGCGAACGGCCACAAGGTGAACGTCAATGCAGGCCCGATGTTCGCAGCGGCTGAAGACGGCATGGGCGGCGGCGGCGGCGATTTCCGCGGCTGGTTCGGCATGGCCCGCTATGACTTCCCGTTGCTTAAGAAAATCTTTGGCAAACGCGGCGATCTGACGGGCCACGTGACCGCCGAGCTGCTCGATCCCGGCGACTACTATACCTCGGATACTATCGCTTATTTCCTGCGCTGGGAAGTGATCGCGCGCTTCTGAAGTCATCTGGGCGAACGTCGCACAGACCGCTTTATGCGTGACGTGCGGTGTCCGTCCCGTTATGCTGTCCCCCTCTTTCAACACGAGAAAAAGGGTTGGTTTCAGCATGAATGAGACGGTGAACAGGTGTGAAGCGCAATTGGCGGATTGGCTGCAGCAGGCGTTCCGGGCCGCATTCGGCGAGGCGCAGGCATGGTCGAGTATCCGCGTGCAGCCGGCCACGGACGCGCGTTTCGGCGATTTCCAGTGCAACGACGCGATGCAGGCGTCCAAGACGCTGCGCCGCCCGCCGCGCGCCGTGGCCGAGGCGGCCCTCGCCGCCCTGCCGCTGCCGCCGATGCTGACGCGCGCCGAGATCGCCGGCCCCGGCTTCATCAACCTCACCGTCTCCCCGGCGTGGCTGGCCGAGCAGCTCGCCGCGCTCGCCGCCGCGCCGCGCTTCGGCATCCCGGACGCCGGACAGGGGCGCACCGTGGTCATTGATTACTCAAGCCCCAACGTGGCCAAGCCGATGCACATCGGCCACATCCGCTCGACCGTGATCGGCAACGCCCTCGACCGCCTCTACCGCGCCCTCGGTTTCCGCGTCCTGGCCGACAACCACCTGGGCGACTGGGGCACGCAGTTCGGCCTGTTGATCCAGGGATACCGCACCTTCCTGGATGACGCCGAGCGCGAAGCCTTGACCGTCGAAGCGCTCGAACGCGTCTACGTGCAGAGCTACAACCGCTCCAAAGAGGATCCTGCCTGGCTGGACCGCTGTAAGGCCGAGCTGGTCAAACTGCAGCAGGGCGATCCGGAAAACCGCGCGATCTGGGAGCGCTTCATTGCCATCAGCCGTAGCGAATTCGACCGCATCTACCGGCGGCTGGACGTCAGCTTCGATCTCACGCGCGGCGAGAGCTATTACAACGACACCCTGCACGAGACGATCCAAACGCTGCAGGAGAAGGGCTTGGCCGTGGAGAGCGAAGGCGCGCTGGTGGTGAAGCTCGATGAGGAAGGCATGCCGGTCTGCATCGTGCGCAAAAGCGACGGCGGCTTCAACTACGCCGCCACCGACATCGCCACCGTGCGCAGCCGCGTCGCCGAGTTCAATCCGGACCGCATCGTGTATGTGACCGACGAGCGTCAACAGCTCCATTTCCGGCAGTTCTTCGCGGTGTGCGCCAAACTGGGCTACACGACGCGTCTGGAACACGTCTGGTTCGGCCTGATGCGGCTGCCCGAAGGCACCTTCTCCACGCGCCAAGGCAACGTCATCAAGCTGGAAGCGCTGCTGGACGAGGCTGAGCGCCGTGCCTTGGAGATCATCAAAACCTCGAACAGCGCCATGCCCGAGGAGGAACAGAAAGAACTGGCCGCCGCGATCGGCATCGGCGCCATCAAATACGCCGACCTCTCGCACGACCCGCAAACCCTGATCGTCTTCACCTGGGAGAAGGCGCTGGCGCTCGAAGGCAATTCCGGCCCCTACCTTCAGTACGCCTACGCGCGTGTCTGCAGCTTGCTTGACAAGTACGCCGAACAGGTGCCCGGGCGCGATCCACTCGGCAACACCCTGTTGCTGAACGAGCCGGTGGAGAAGGCGCTGGCCCTTCAGCTCATGCAGTTCCCGGCCGCCGTGCTGCGCGCCGCCGAAGCCTGCAAGCCCAGCGTGCTGGCTGACTTCCTGTTCGGCCTCTCGCAGACCTACAGCAGCTTCTACCAGCGCTCGCCCGTGCTCAAGGCCGACGAGGCGGTGCGCGACAGCCGCATCCGCCTTTGCGCGATGGTCGCCCAGGTGCTAGCCGAAGGGCTCGGCCTGCTCGGCATCCGCACCCCGCGGCGCATTTAAAAGGTCGTCAGCAATCCGTCAGCCACCTTGCGCGCGGTCTCGTCGCCCGCGAAGTGCTGAACCAGCACGAGCGCGAACAGCATGGCCGTGCCGGGCCCCTGACTGGTAATGAAGCTGCCGTCCGCAATCACCGGTGCCTGATCGTACGCCTCGCCCAACGCCTCCGCGCAGGCGGGGTAGCAGGTCGCGCGGCGTCCATTGAGCACGCCGGCCTTGGCCAACACCGTCGGCGCGGCGCAAATCGCGGTCACGTACTTACCGGCCGCCGCAAACGCCTTCACCGCCGCGATGACCCGGCTGTCGGCAGCCAGATTCTCCGTGCCCTGTCCGCCGCCCGGCAGCGTGATCGCGTCGAAGGTCGCGGGATTCACGGCATCCCACACCGTGTCGGCCAACAGCGTCACGCCGCGTGAGCCGCCAACCTCCCGTTCGCTGCCCAGCGCCGCCGAGACCACCTCGATCCCGCCGCGCCGCAGCACATCGATCACCGTGACCGCCTCAAGCTCTTCCACGCCCTCCGCCAGAGGAACCAATACACGCATACCCCTTCTCCTTTCTCTTCGTTTGAGTCCCCAACATCCGTCTCTCTCTCATAATCTTAATCTTAATCATAATCATAATCTTAATCTTAATCTAGATCTTGATCCCCATCCCGATCCGGGCACCCGTCGATCCACGCTGCTTCACATAATCTGCAACCATACTATCTCAACTTCGGCCGCCCGTCAAAACCCCCAGTCAAAAGCCCCTCGACAGACTGACACAAATGACGGACACTGTTTCCCGACGCAGGGACATTAAATGACGCGCGGGAAACCGGTTACACATCGTGCTTGCCAGTCCCGTGCCGAACGTGCAGAAGGCGTTATGCTCAGCCCGGAAACCATAGAAAAAATCAAAACGCGCATGGCCCTGGCCTCGGTGTTCGAGGAGGATCTTGAAGAGTCGTTCATCCTGGGCTCAGGCCCCGGCGGACAAAAGACCAACAAGACATCCTCGACCGTTCGCCTTTATCACGCGCCCAGCGGCCTGACGATCAAATGCGGCCTCAACCGCTCGCGTGAGATGAACCGCTGGATCGCGCGCCGCGAGCTGGCCGAGAAGATTCTGGAGCGCGCGCAAAGCGAGCTTTCCACGCGCCGCCAGGCCGTTGAGAAAATCCGCCGCCAGAAACGTCGCCGCTCGCGCCGCCAAAAGGCGCGGATGCTCGACGAGAAGCGCAAGCATGGCGAGAAAAAGGCCGCGCGCGCCCGCGTCGATCCGGTTTGATATGTGGCTGAAATAACGTGCCCCTCCCGTTTGTCTGATGCCCGTATATAGTCTAACGCGGGCGAAGCCCGCAACCCAAGATTCTCACCACGAAGCCTCGAAGGACACGAAGAAGGGGCAAGTCATAAAAAAAATTCGTGCTCATCTTACCTTCGTGGTGCAACAACTTTTTTTTGTTGTGTTTGTCGGTAGGCGCATGGCAGTTCTGTTGGGGTCCGTGATTCGTAATCGTAATCTTGCTCGTAATCATAATCTTGAATGTGGCACGCACGAGCTATTACACTGTCATCATGAACGGGCTATTCGACCATGAGAAGTTGACCGTCTATCAGGATTCGATCCGTTTTGTGGTGTGGGCGGGTGAACTCTTGGAAACACTTCCAAAGAGTCTGGCGGCCTACGACCAGTTGGATAGGGCTTCGACGTCGATTCCCTTAAATTGGGCTTGATCCGCAGCACGTCCGCTGATCGTATCCATGTGGAACGGGCCGAATATGAGACCGACGACCGGCGGTTAGCGGATTAGGATTACGATTAAGATTACGATTAAGCAGGGTATCCACCAACAGAACTGCCATGCGCCCTTTGTCGGTTCGTAAGGCACTAACCATTTTCTCTGTGCCTCCGTGTCTCTGTGGTGAAATTGATTAAACCACAGAGACACGGAGGCACAGAGGTTTTTTTGATGCCCCACCCTTCCCCTTTGTGCGTGGTAAAAGAACTTGTTTTTTATTGCTGGTGTTGGTTCCTAAGGCACTAAGAACTTTTCGGTAGTGGTATTATTCCCTCGATCATTCATGGTTCTCACGCGCGGTGGGCTCGCCCATCGCCGCTATCTCACCGAACTGCTCCACCACCACGGCCGGCGGCGAGCCGGTGTAAGCCGCCAGACTCGCCCGCGTGGTTTCGCCGGAAAGCACGCAGACAAAATCCACGCCCGCGCGGTCTGCCATGGCCTTGTCCGTATAGAGTCGGTCGCCGACCACCGCGATCTCTTCGCGCGCGAAGCGCTGCAGCACCGGGGCCATCAGGCTCGGAGAGGGTTTGCCGAAAACGTGCGCGGGCGTCATGCCGTTCGTGGTTTTGAGCAGCGCCAGCATGCCTCCGACATCCGGGATCGGACCGTTCTCGCTCGGGCAACAGGCGTCGGGATGCGTGGCGACGAAGTCAAGCTCCGGCCGCGCGTTGTGCAGCACCGCTAGGCGTCGCAGTTTTTCATAGGTCAGCTCCGGATCGTACGCCAGCGCCATCAGCTCGTTCCGTTCGAGCGCGAACTCGAACGCGACATCCGGCAGCCGCCGCTGCAGGAAGGCGGTCACCGCTTCGCTGGCGACCAGGTACACCGAGCGGTAGGCCCGCTCGCGGATGTAACTCTCCAGTGTGGCCAACGGTGTCAGGATCTGCTCATCGACAACAGGAATGCCCGCGCCGCCGATCTTCTTGAGATAGGCCTCAGGCGTTTTCGAGGTGTTGTTGGTCAGGTAATAGAAGGCAAAACGACGGCTCTTGCATGCGTCGATCACAAAGCGGACCGCCGGCTCGATCGGCTGCGGCCCCATGAACAGCGTGCCGTCGAGATCGCACACGAAAGCTTTTTTTGCATTGAGTTCAAAAGGCATGTCGCAGCATTTCTCCTGTCACTTAAAAAGGGTTACCCCCTCACGCCGGGAGGGACGAGCGTCCGCTCGTCCAGGGCAAGCAGACGCTTGCCCCTCCCGTGTGTCAAAGGGTTACCCCCTCACGCCGGGAGGGACGAGCGTCCGCTCGTCCAGGGCAAGCAGACGCTTGCCCCTCCCGTGTGTCCTCGTTATGTGTCATATCCGTGGGGCTTCTCGCGCCAGATGCAGGCGA
>JAQUEX010000015.1:0-28217 GCA_028684935.1 Kiritimatiellia bacterium
TGTGCCAGACCTGAAAGAGCCAGCATTCAGTTAAAATACGGCGATATGACACGCCAAATACGGCATATAACGGCGATTTTCAACAATAATGTCTGACAAAAATGTCATTTGACCAAAATGTTAACCGGCTTTCTACCCCGTGACGCTCGGCGCTGAACCGCAGGACGCCGAATCCGACCAAGCCGCCGTTTCCGAATCCTCTTGATTAAGTCAATTTATCCTGTAGACTATCGCCACATATTCATTTATTGGAAAGGGTGGAGCCTGTGAGAATCTCGACCAAAGGGCGGTATGGGTTGCGGACACTGATGGACATCGCGTTGCATCAGAGCCAAGGTGCGGTGACCTTAAACGACATCGCCAAGCGTCAGCGCATCTCCGTCAAATATCTTTGGCAGGTGATCAACCCGTTGAAGACGGCCGGCTTTCTGAGTGTGACGCGCGGAGCCAAGGGGGGCTACGTCTTGGCGCGACGTCCCGACGAGATCGACCTTTTTGAAATCGTGACGATTCTCGAGGGCGAGGTGTCGCTGGTCGACTGCCTGCACAAAAATGAGACCTGCGAGATGCGGGATGCCTGCGTGGCGCGGTCAGTGTGGATGGACGTGAACCGGGTGGTCGAAAAGGCTCTCAAAAAGGTCAAGCTGTCGGATGTGCTCAAACGCTGCGAAGGTGCCTCTGACGTCAACAATTACGTCATTTGAAGCGCAGCGGGAACGGCGTTGAAGATTCCTTCGCGCCAACATTACTGAGCGGCGGCAGGTGCCGGTGCCGGTGCGGCGACCGGTGCCGGTGCCGGTGACGCGGGGGGCGCAGCACGCGCGGCGTCGTTGGCCGTATCGAACAGCGAGCGTTCGGCACGCGGCTGATAACGGGTGATCACGCCCTCGAGGCTGGCGATCGCCATCTCCCAAGCCGGCACATCCGTTTTCTGCGCCTTCAGCTCTTCCAGCAGTTTCTTGGCGGCATCTTTGTTGCCCTGCAGGGTCAGGATGCGCGCGATGCCCATGACCGACTGCGGGTGCAGAAAGTGGTCAGACAGGGTTTTGTCGAAGCGCTGATAGGCGGCCATCGCTTCGTCCAGCCGGTTCAGCCCTTCCAGCGCGTGCGCGCGCCCGATTTCAGCAATTTCTTTGAAACCGACCGGAGCGCCTTTGCGCAGGCAGGTGTCGTAGGCTTGGAGTGCCTCCTCGTATTTCGAGGCGTCGTAATAGGCTTTGGCGAGCCGCAGACGCGCCGCGTTGCCCGCCTTGGTCGAGCCGTACTTCGCGACCACCGTCTCCAATTCGTCCAGCGACGACGCCTTCAACAGCTCTTGGTTGGCTGACGCGATCTTGGCCGCCCGGACGTGCTTAAACGTGAACGCCCCGCCAAGGATCACCGCACCTGCAACAACCGTGATCAGGAACTGCTTGCCGCTCGCTTTCCACCAATCGTACAGCGGCAGCAACTCTTCAGGAAGGTTCTCTGGAATCGGGGCCATACCGGTCTTCGTTGTCTCGGTCGCGACGCTCTTCTCTTCGCTCATGGTGATCGCCTCTTACTGTTTGAAAATTGGGCGCTATTATTCGAGGTTCCCCCCCAGAATGCAAGTCTAAACAAACTGGCTTGCAAGGTCGGCTCCCAAGGCCTGCCCTCTTCCGATCGGCCTATTTTGAGCATCGACAAAAGACCGCGTTTCCGGCATCATACAAGGTACTTTTTTTTTAATGTGCAACAGGACGGAGTGAGGTTGGCGTATGGAAGTACCCAGCGATTCGAGTATTCTGACAGATCCCGTGGATTCGGCCGCGTGTCCCAAATGCGGGGCGATGCTGGATGTGAAAGGGCTGCCGCCGTTCAGTGTGGTGCAGTGCCCGACGTGCCAGTTTGAGTTCCAGGTCCCGGCCCGGTTCGGCACCTTCATGCTCCTGCAATTGCTGGGCGCCGGCGGCATGGGCGGTGTGTACCGTGCGCGCGACGAGGGCTTGAATCGCGAGGTCGCAATCAAAGTCATGCTCAAGAGCCTCGGCGACGATCCGCAGTTCGTTGAGACGTTCCAGCGCGAAGCCCAGGCGGCCGCGCGGCTGAACCACCGACACATTGCGCAGATCTATTCGTTCGGCCAGGAAAAAGGCCAGCCCTACATCGCGATGGAACTCGTGTCCGGCGGCAGCTTGGACAAAATGATGAACGAGCAGGGGCCGCTGGATCCGACCACCGTCATCCATGTTGGCGCACAGATCGCCGAAGGCCTGAGCGTGGCCGCCGACGCCGGCATGGTGCACGGCGACGTGAAGCCTGAAAACATCCTGTTTGACGGCGACAAGAACGCCAAGCTGGTGGACTTTGGCCTTTCGGCGATGCAGAGCGGCCCTGGCAACGACGTCTGGGGCACGCCCTATTATATCGCGCCCGAAAAGGTGCGGCGCCAGAAAAGCGACTACCGGTCAGACATCTACAGCTTGGGCGGCACGCTTTACCACGCCATTGCCGGGGTGCCGCCCTTCGAGGGCGAAGACGCCACGGCCGTGGTCAAGGCGCGTTTTGACGGACCGCCCAAGCCGATGGGCGAGATCCGGCAGGGGGTCCCGAAAGAGGTCGAGGAGATGGTCGCTCGCATGCTGTCGGTCGAGCCCCAGACGCGCTTTCCCACATACGGGTCGCTGTTGGGCGACATGAAGCGCTACCTGGCCAAAGCCGGCCCCGTCAAGCTGGACAAGAGCAGCAAGAAGTTCATGATCAAAGGCAAGCGCGGCGTGACCGGCAAGATGGCTACGACCGGCATGCTCGGCGCCACGGGGGCCGTGACCGGCACTGTGGGCGACGTGCCGCCGGGCATGACGCCGGTTGAGGAGATCCCGGAAGTTGCGGAGTCGGAGGAGGAGGCCGGAAAACGCGGCTGCCGCATGATGGGCATGATCGTCGGCGGCATCGTGCTGCTGGTCGTTCTGGCGGGCGGCGGCGTGTTCGGTTTCATGAAGTATTCGAAAGGCAGGAAGGTCGAGGCCGAAGCCGCGCAGATTGTGAAGAGCCAGGAGAAGGCGCGGATTTCGATCGCCAAGGCTGTCGCCAATGCGAAAGTCGTGGTCGAAAAGGTGCGCGGCTATGTTCCGGAGGCGATGCAGTTCCCCCAGGCGGCCGCCGACGAGGTGGTCAAGGCTTTGGGCGAAGAGATCCGCGCGGTGATGGTGCCGCCTGAGCCTGACTTTGCCGCAATGAGCGCGGCCAAGGAAGGTCAGCCGGCGCCCGGAGCGGCCGGAACGGAAGCCGGGAAGATCGCGCTGGATCCTAAGACGTTAGCGGCGATCACCCAACAACTGCCGCCTGATGTGGCCAAGACGCTCGGCGGCCTCGACAAGCTGCCGCCGGGAGAGGCCATGGCTAAATTGGAGGCGATCGCCAAGTCGTTGCCCGCCGACAAGGCGGCCTCGCTGACCAACAGCCTCGCCATGCTCAAGTCGATGGCGGAGGGTGCCGGCGGCATGGCCGCGGCGATGACCGATGCGATGAAACAGGTCGGCCAAACAGCGCAGGCCGCAGCGTCTGAGGCGGGCGGTGATGTTCATCCCGTGGTCGCCATCGTGCGCGGCATGTATGAGGAGGCGTATGCCGTCAAGGGCGCCGCCGCCCTCGCCGACCGGGTGCTCTACGAGATCGAGCAGCAGGCGCACGGCGCCGAGCGATTCACCAACGTGACCGCCCAAGACGCCGAAGCGCTGGTAAAGCTTAACAACGCCTTGGTCGAGCGCGTGAATGGCCTTGGGTTTGAACGCTCCATCGCCGAGGTGCCTCGCAAGGTGTCGCAGCTCAAGCGCACGCTGGAAAGCGTCAAGACCGATGTGGCCTCGCTGATCGAGATCAAGCGCCAGGAGACGCTCGAAGCCGAGAAGCGCAAGAAGGCAGAGGCCGAGGCAGAGAAGAAGCGGCAGGAGCAGGAGGCCTACAGCCAGAAGGTCGCTGCAGAGCGGGCGCGCGTCACGGAACTGGAAGCCTCGAACAGCCCGCAGCTCAAGCAGTTGCAGTTCCGCGACGCCATCCGGGCCGTCAAAGAGCTGAAAGAAGAACTGGAAACGCCTGAAGCCCAGGATACCGCCGCCGTGGCGCTCGACCGCATCAACCGGATCAAGGATTTTCACGACTATCTGGTCAAAGCCGTTACGGGCTACAAATCGCTGCGCGGATGGTCGGTCGACGGCGCGGATGCAAAGACGCTTTCGGTCGGCGGCCGCAAGATCCTTTGGACCGAGGTGTTTGAGAAGCGGCTCGATATCGTCGGCGAATTGATCAATGAGCTGGTTGCGAATGAGCAGGCCACAAAAAATCTGCGCCTGCGCGAACGGACGCGCGTCATGACCAACGCGGCGCTCTGCCTGAACTTCTTCTACAAGGAGATCCCCTCGGCGCAGGAGCGCGCCAAGGCGCTGGCGACCGATGCGGCGCGCCTGTTTGATATCGATGCCGACACGATTAAGAACCTGCTCCCGGAGTTTTTTGAATAACATGCGCTATGTGAGCACCCGCGGCGGCGGCGAGCCGCTGACGTTTAAGCAAACCATTCTCACCGGCCTGGCTCGCGACGGCGGGTTGTATCTGCCGGCGTCCATCCCCGATGTCCGCGACCGCCTGCCGGCTTGGCGCGCGCTGAGCTACCAGGATCTCGCGTTCGAGATCATCCGGCTCTTTGCGGACGACATCCCGGACGCCGCCCTGCGCGGCATCGTGACGCGCAGTTACGAGACCTTCCGCCATCCCGAAGTCACGCCTGTGGTGAAGGTCGGGCCGGTCCACCTGCTGGAGCTGTTTCACGGGCCGACCCTCGCCTTCAAGGATGTCGCGCTGCAATTTCTCGGCAACCTCTTCGAATACGCGCTGGGCGAGACGGGCGGCGAACTGAACATTGTCGCGGCGACCAGCGGCGACACCGGCAGCGCCGCGATCTACGGCATGCGCGGCCGCGCGCGCATCCGCATCTTCGTGATGCACCCGAAGGGCCGGGTCAGCCCGGTGCAGGAACGCCAGATGACCACGGTGCTGGACGATAACGTCTGCAACCTGGCTGTCGAAGGCACCTTCGACGATTGCCAGAACATCGTCAAGGATCTCTTCAACGATCTGCCGTTCCGCGATGCCTGCCGGCTGGGCGCGGTCAACTCCATCAACTGGGCCCGCGTTCTCGCGCAGATCGTCTACTATTTTTACGCGGCGTTCCGTGTTCAGGAGGCCACCGGCGCGCAACAGGTGCGCTTCAGCGTGCCGACCGGAAACTTTGGCGACATCTTCGCCGGTTACGTGGCCCGCAGCATGGGGCTGCCGATCGAGCGGCTGGTGCTGGCCACCAACGAGAACGACATCCTTTCGCGCTATTTCAATACGGGCGTCTACAGTACCGCTGCGGTGGCACCGACGCTGAGCCCGTCGATGGACATCCAGGTCGCGAGCAATTTCGAGCGCTACCTCTATGATCTCGCGGACAAAGATCCGGCGCGGCTCTCGCGCTGGATGGCGGCGTTCAAGGCGACCGGCACGTTGACGCCTGACGTGGCGCCGCACGCGTGTTTCTGCGCCGGCCGCGGCGACACCGAAATGACGCTGAAGACGATCAAGGCGTATTGGGATGCGTGCGGCTATCTGCTGGATCCGCACACGGCGGTCGGCGTCGCGGTCGGCTTGCGGCATCTGCAGGATGGCATCCCGATGATCTGCCTCGCCACCGCCCATCCCGCCAAATTCGGCGAAGCGATCATGCAGGCCACCGGCCTGGATCTGGCGCATCATCCGCTGCTCGACGCCCTCGCCGAACTGCCGACGCGCGTGCGTGCGGTGCCGGCCAGCAAGGAGGCGGTCGCGGCGATCGTGCGCGCGGCCGTCGGGGGCTGAGTGCGCCATGCTGGCGGACCCCGCGACCTTCCGTTGCCGATGCTGCGGCGCCTGCTGCCGGGTGCCGGGCTACGTCGCGCTCGCGCCCGGCGAGACAGAGGCCATCGCGGCGTTTCTCGGCCTTGATGTCTATGCCTTCACGGAGACGTATACACGCCTGACCTGGAACCGGCGCGATCTCTCGCTCACTGAGCGGGAGGACGGCGCCTGCATCTTTCTGCTGCCGGACAATACCTGCCGCATTCAACCGGTCAAGCCGGCGCAATGCCGAGGCTTCCCCTTCCTGTGGCGCACGCCCGCGCTGGTCAAAGCCTGCGAGGGTCTGCGCGACACGCCCGCCCGGACTTAAATCGCCATCGCGTTCGGGAAACGGCCTATGTTATCATGCAGGCATGAAGCGCGTTGAACATCTTCTGAGTCCGTTTGTCAGGCGGAGGTGCGGCGCGCGCGGCCGCGTGTTCCGCCTGACAGCCCGTCTCGCGGCGCTGACAGCCGGTTTGAACGTTGCGCTGACGCGCGCGGCCGACCAGCCGCAATGGGGTGAGCTTTTTTCGCGCAACATGGTTTCCTCCGAGACGGGGTTGCCGGAGTCTTTCGACCCCGCGACCGGACGCCACGTGCGCTGGATCGCGGAAATCGGCACCGAGACCCACGCCACGCCGATCGTGGCCGGCGGACGCGTCTACATCGGCACCAACAACGGGCGGCCGCGCGATCCGCGCCATGTCGGAGACCGCGGCGTGTTGATGTGTCTGGACGAGCGTACCGGCGCTTTGCTCTGGCAGTGGGTCGTGCCGAAAATCACAACCAGCATCTATTGGGATTGGACCGGCAGCGGCGTCTGCTCGCCGCCGACGGTCGAGGGCGACCGCGTGTACGCGGTCAGCAGCCGCGGCGAGGTGGTTTGTCTCGATGCCGCCGGCATGGCGAACGGCAACGACGGACCGTTTCTGGACGAAGCCCGCTACAGCGCGCCGGCCGGCAAGGCACCGGTCCCGCCCGCCGCGAATGACGCCGATATCCTGTGGCGGTATGACATGATCGCGGCGCTCAACGTGCGCCAGCACGATGCCGCCCACTGCTCGCTGCTGTTGCACGGACGGTTTCTCTACGCCAACACCTCGAACGGCGTGGATGATACCCATCGCCACATCGCCTCGCCCGATGCGCCCTGCCTGATCGTGATCGACAAAGAAACGGGCAGGCTCGTGGCGCGTGACGACGAGCGGATCGGCCCGGATATCTTCCACTGCACCTGGTCGTCACCCGCCTTGATCACGGTCAACGGCCGCACGCTGATCCTTTACGCCGCGCCGAACGGCCTGGTCTATGCCTTCGAGCCGGTGACCCAGGTGACCGACCGCGTGCAGACCTTGAAAAAAGTGTGGTGGTTCGACTGCGATCCGTCCGCTCCCAAGGGGCAGGTCCACCGGTTTGTCGCCAACCGCAAGGAGAGCCCCAGCACGATCCACGCCATGCCGGTCCTGGCCGATGGCCGGCTCTATGTCGCCGGCGGCGGCGACATCTGGTGGGGCAAGCGCGAGGCGTGGCTGCTTTGCCTCGACCCGGCCGCAGGCAGCGGCGATGTCACCGCCACCGCCCGCCTCTGGTCCTATCCGCTGCTGCGCCACACGCTTTCGACACCCGCAGTCTGGAACGGCCTGGCGTTCGCCGCCGACATGGGACGCACCATCCACTGTGTCGATGCGGCGACCGGCCGTGCCTGCTGGACGCATGAGATTCAGGGTGAAATGTGGGCCTCGCCGCTGGTCGCGGACAGCAAGGTCTACATTGGCACCCGCCGCGGCGAGTTCACGGTCCTCGCCGCCGCTCGCGAAAAAAAGGTGCTCGCGACCATTATGCTGGACGGGCCGGTCAGCGGGTCGCCCGTCGCCGCCAACAGCACGCTCTATGTGCCGACCCAGCGTCGGCTCTACGCCCTGAGCCGCACGCAGAACGTGGGGGAAAAGTGATCACGTGGAATGTCAGGTGTATGGGTTTTGCGTTGACCGTTGCCGGGTGTTTGCCGCTGTGGGGCGGGCCGAACGCATGGACGCTTGAAAACGCGTTGCTGCGGCGCTCGTTCGCGGCTGACGATGGCGTGTTCCGCACGACGGAGATCGTCAATAAACGGACCGGCGCGGTGGTGCCATGCGGCGAATCGGACGAGTTTGCCTTGCGCGTTTCGCAGGGTACACACCGGCCCGAAACGGCGTACACGCTGACCGCGCGGGATTTTCGCGTGGCGTCCACCGCGCACAGCGCGGGTGAACTGACGGCCACGCTGGAGCAGCCGGCGCGCGGCATCACCGTGACGCTCGTCTACACGGCGGCACCCGGACAACCTGTTCTGCGCAAGCGGATGACGGTGACGAGCCGTGAACCGCTGGTCCTCGAACGGGTGGATGTCGAGGTGCTGGCTCTGCCTGACGCCGTGCAGCCTTACACCGAGCGCGCCATCACCGCGAACGCGCCGGGACGCTGGAGCCCCGGGCTGGGGCAGCCGCTCTACGGCGCGCGCAGCGCGACCTTCTGGGGCGTGGAGTTTCCGGCCGCCGACAACCGTGTGCGGAATGGTGTGTTGACCGCCGGCTATCTGTGGGGACGCCGGCTCGCAGCCGGCGTGCCGTATGCGGCGTATCCCTCAGTCATGGGCGTGGCGGACGATCCCGCGTTTGTGAAGGACGCCTTTTTCGACTATATCGAGCGCGTGCGGGTCCGTCCGCTGCGGCTGCAGGTGCAATTCAACACCTGGTTCGACAGCGGCGGCGGCGTGGACCGCGCCGCCTTCTCCAACAGCGTCGCGCTGATCCATCAGAAGCTGGTGGTTGAACGCGGATGCCGGCCGCTCAGCGCGTATGTGATTGACGACGGCTGGCAGGATGTGCAGGCGGACTGGTCGGACGGCGTCTGGAAAGTGAACGGCAAGTTCGATCCTGATTTCGCCGCGTCGCGGGCGGCGGTCCGCAGGGCCGCGTCCAACCTCGGCCTCTGGCTGAGCCCCGGCTGTCTGTTCGGCGCACAGCGGCAGGTGCCCAAGCTGCGCCAACAGGGTTACGAAGCCCTGGACAACTGGATGTCGATGGCTGGCCCGGTCTATATGCAGGCCTTGGAGACTCGCATGGTTGAACTGACCCGGCAGGGGGTCGGGTTCTTCAAGCTGGACGGCATCTTCGGCCACCTCAACAAGCGCGACTTCGAGCTTCGCGGCGGACGTTACGGGCTGCCGGAATTGCCGCAACTTGGGGTGGACAAGCTCTCCTCCGATGATGTCCGGCTGAATGACGGCGTGTACGACGAAGCGAAAATCTACTATCTCACCGCAGGTGCGGAACGGCTGATCGAAATGTTTAAGAAACAGGCCGCCGTCAATCCGCGGGTCTTCATCCTGATCTCCAACGGCGCCTGGCTGAGCCCGTGGTGGCTGATGCACGTTGACGCATCTTGGATGATCAACGCGGGGGATGCCGCAGGCGGCAGTTCGCGCACCGAAGAGCTGGTCTATCGCGACGAGCGGTATCATGAATTCTGGGTGCGGCAGCAGGCGCAGTTCCCGCTGTGCGCGATCTTCAACCACGAGCCGAAGAAACTCGACAGCCGCGAGCCGAAAGCGGTGTTCCGGAACTATCTCTACATGCATCTGTCGCGCGGCTCCGGCTTCATTGAACTCTACATCAAGCCGTCGCGTCTGGCCGACTATGACTGGGACGTTCTGGCGGAAGGCTTGCAGTGGGCCGAGGCGGTTTTCCCGACGTTCAGCCGCGCGCGCATGCATGGCGGGAATCCGGGCGCGGGCGACGTGTACGGCTACACGGCCTGGCGCGGCCAGGCAGGCTATCTGTCGGTGCACAACCCGTCCGGCGAGACGCGCGCATACAGCGTCACCTTGAACCGCGCCTTCGGCCTGCCGCCGGAACCGGCGGTTTATCACGTGAGTTCGCCGCTCGAAGACAGCACGCGCGGCCTGCCCGCCACCGTGCGCAGCGGCGCGGCGCTGACGTTCAGGCTCGAGCCGCGCGAAATCCGGGTCATCAACTTTTCGACGGAACCGCAAGCCTGGCCGGCGTTGAAACGGCTGCAACGCCGGACTGCCGCGGATTTCACTCCGGAACCGCCGCCGAAATCCGTCCCTGTCGGCGAGCATCCGCTGCTCGGTGTCTGGCGCTACACGCTCGGCCAAGCCGTCTACACCCGGTCGTTCACGGCGGACGGCCTGTGCCGGCTCCGGCAAGGCCATACGCTGGTCTGGACGAAGCCGTTCACCGTGGCGGGCGAGCGCGTGCTCGTGGTGGAGGGGCGCTACCGGCATGAGGTCCAGCCGGACGGCACGCTCGCGATCGAGGGGCGTTACACGGCGGAGCGGACAAAATAATAAGCATAAAGAACAAGGAGAATACATGAAGGGCAGAGGGATCACAGGCGCCGCATGCGCAATGCTGGCCGGTGCGGCGGCCGGGGCTGAGTTTTTTGTCGCGCCGCAGGGCCAGGAGGGCGCGCCGGGCACGCGGGCGCAGCCGCTGGCGCGGGTGGAGGCGGCGCGGGATGCCGCGCGCGCCGCCGGCGCGGGGCCGCACCGCATCGTGCTGCTGCCGGGGGACCATTACCTTGCGGCACCGCTTGAACTGGACGCGCGCGACAACGGGCTTACGCTTGAGGCAGAAGAAGTCGGTCGAGTGACGGTTTATGGCGGACGGGCCGTGACCGGCTGGCGGCGCGACGGCGAGCGGTTCTGGTGCGCCGATCTGCCCGGCGTCAAAGAGGGGAAGTGGGATTTCCGCGCGCTGGTCGTGGACGGGCGCTTGCCCGAACGCGCGCGCATGCCGGAGAACGGGGCCTTCACGCACGACAGCGTCTTCAACGCCCGCTGGCTCTCCTCGGTCGGCGGCGGCTGGGAGCGCAAGCCGACATCTGCGGAATTGAACACGCTGGTCTATCAGCCCACCAACCTGCCTGCCGCGTTCGACGTGCGCAACGCAGAGCTGCGCGTCTATCACATGTGGGATGATTCGCTGGTCGGCGTGGCCAGCAACGATGTCGCGCGCCGCACCCTGCATTTCACCACGCCGTCACGCCATCCGGCGGGCGCGTTCGGTGTCAAAAAATTCGTGATTTTCAACACGCGGGAAGGCATGACCCGTCCCGGCCAATGGTATCTGGACCGCTCGGCGGGACGCCTCGTGTATGAGCCGCTGCCCGGCGAGGAGATGGCGAAAATCCGCGTCGTCGCGCCGACCCTGGAGCGCGTGATCAGCATCGCGGGCAGCGCCAAGGCACGCGCCGAAAACATCACGCTGCGCAACTTTTCGGTGCAGGCCACAACCACGCCGCTCAAGCCAGGCGGTTTCTCGGCCGGTGAGTACGAAGGCGCCGTGACGCTCATGAACGCGAGCGGCTGCACGCTGGATCAGCTCGAGATCTGCAACGTCGGCGGTCAGGCGGTGAAAGGCTGGAACATGAGAGGCTGCCGCATCGCGCGGTGCCGGATCCATGATGTCGGCGCCTGCGGCATCCGCAGCGGCGGCGAACAGTGCGCGATCGTCAGCAACCACATTCACCATGTCGGACGTTATCAGCCGAGCGCGGTGGCCCTGCAGTTTTCGCATGCGTCGCGCGCGGCGTCCACCAACGGCTTTCACATCTGCCGCAACGAGATTCACGACGCGCCGTACAGCGGCATGACGGCCAGCGGCGGCGGGCATGTGATCGAGGAGAACCTGATCTACCGCGTGATGCGCGAGCTGCACGACGGCGCCGCGATCTACGGCATGTTGAACCATTCTGTGCTGCGCCGCAACGTGGTGCGCGATGTGGTCGAAATCGGCAAAGGATACGGGGCCTCGGCCTACTATCTGGATGAAGGTTCGCACGACTGTGTGATCGAACGCAATGTCGCGGTTGGCGTGCCGGTGCCGGTTCATAACCACATCACCGCGCGGCTGTTGATCCGCGACAATGTGTTCCTGTCGGACGCCGGTATGAAGATCTCGTTCCCGCGTTCCGGCGATTGCACGTTCACGGGCAACACGCTGTTCGCGGGCGGAACAATCACGGTCACGCCGCCTCATGCGGTCACGAACTGGTCGGGCAATACGCTGTATGAAGGGGGCGCGAAGGAAGGGCAGACGCCGGCGCGTTATGCGATCAGCGACGCGATGCCGGCCAGTCCGCCGCCGGCGCGGCGCTCCTGGCCGTTCGAGGCCGCGCGCGTGGCCCGCGCGCCGGTGATCGACGGCGAGATCGGCGATGAGGAGTGGCCGGGGTCTGTGCAGTCTGTTGATCGCCTGCCTTCGCGCTGGGGCGCGAGCGGGGCGCCTGCCTTCGCCAAGTTCGCCTATGACGACCGCTGCCTGTACGTCGCTGTCAACACCGTGCTGTTTGACATCGGCCTGCTGCGCAAAGGCGAGGCGTGGGGCGCGGACGACGGGGCGGAGGTCTGCATCGCCGGTGCGCAGGGCACCTTTGTGCTGCGCGGTTTCGCCGGGGGCGCGCTGCACAGCGTGACGGATGCCGGGGTGGCGGCCGAAGCGGCGGCGCGCGTCAAGGCAGCGGTACGCTTCGCGGCCAAGCCGTACGGAAAAACCAAGGGCGATTGGAAGAGCGGCTGGCGCGCGGAGTGGGCCATCCCGTTCGAGGCGCTGGGGATCGCGCCCAAGGCGGGCAAAAAGATCGCGTTCAATCTGGGGGTGTATCGGGCGGAAGATCGAGTCTGGCGCAGTCTGGAAGGCGCTTTGGGCGAGAACTGGCGGCTGGATCAGGCGGCTGTGCTGCTGCTGAAATGACGCCGCGAGCATGGACCGTGAGCCGCACGCTGGGGGCGTCGGGCGCGGGCACGGCATAGCGGCGCGCCACGCGGTAGCCGGGCACCCAGGCGATCTCATCGCCGCAGGCGATCAGCGGGACGGCGTCGCGCTGCGCTTCCGGCAGTTTGGCGTCGACATAGAGATCCTGAATTTTTTTTGACCCGTGCAGGTTGGTCGGCGCGATGCGGTCGCCCGGCTGCCGCGCGCGGACGGTCAAGACGCAGCCCTCAAGCGCCGCCGCGCTCAGCGTGCAGGCGGCCGGGAAATGGCCGACGCCGTTGGCCAGGCTGAAGATGCCCGTGCCGCGGGTGGCGATAAGCTCGAACGCGCCCCAACGGAGCGGCTGCGCGGTGGGGATCGCCAGCACGGCGGGCGGGGGGGCCGCGCGTTCGGGCTGCGGCTGCAGAAAGGCGAGCTGGCGGTTGCGGCACTGGACACTGTTTTCGCCGTGCAGGGTGGCGCGCCAGTCGCCGGGCTCGCGGCAGAGCGCCAGCAGGCGCTGCACGGTGGTGAAACCCGCCGCAAGCGGATTCGCGTGCCGGTAGAGCCAGTGTCGCAGAATGCGGCGCTGCAGGGCCAGCGGTTCGCGCAGCAGGTCGTCGACCGGCAGCCCGGCGCCGCCGGCTGCGAGCGCGGCGAACTGCTGTTCGGCGAGCGTGTCCAGCAGGGCGTCATCTTCGCGCAGCGTTTCGGCCGACTGGCAGAGTCGCGCGCGCAGGTCGGCGGTCCAGGAGGCCTCGAGATGCGGCAGCACGATGTGGCGCACCGCGTTGCGAGGGATCGCGGGGTCGCGGTTCGAGGCATCCTCGCGCCACGTCAAGTTGCGCGCGCGCAGCCAGGCGCGCAAGGCCTCGCCCGAGATCGCAAGCAGCGGGCGGATCATGCGGCAGCCGCCGAGATGCGTGTGCGGGCGCAGGCCGGAAAGGCCGGCGGCACCGGCACCGCGGGCCAGGCGCAGCAGCAGGGTTTCGGCCACGTCGTCGGCGTGGTGGCCGGTGGCTACCGCGTCCAGCGACTGCTCTTCGCAGGCATGGCGGAAGAAGTCCAGACGCGCGTCGCGTGCGGCCATTTCCAGCGAGCGGCCGTCCGCGGGGCGCGCGGCGAGTGCCGCGCGGCGGCTCACGAACGGCAGCCCGGCGTCGGCGGCGAGGGCTTCGACAAAGCGCGCGTCCTCGTCCGCCTCGTCGCGCAGTCCGTGATGCAGGTGCAGGACGGTCAGCGCGATGCCGCGCGCCCGGCACACCGGAAGCAGCAGGTGGAAGAGGGCTGCGGAATCCGCGCCGCCGGAGACCGCCACGCCCAGATGCGAGATATCGTGCAGCAGGCGGTTGCGCGCGATCGCATCCGCCACTGCGTCCTCGAGACGCAGGGGATCGGTCACGTAGCCGGTGAAACGGGATGAATCGACAGCCATAGATATAGAATAATCGATGTGCGGTCCGTGCTCAACAGGAAGTCGCACTCACCTGCAAGGTGTTGGGGAGACCTTCTCGTGATCAAAGCTCGTTTTTATGGGCGCAGTCTACTCTCGAGAAAGTCCGATGTGCAAGATTAAGATTATGATTAAGATTAAGATTAAGATTATGATTGATTGGCTCCAACAGAACCGCCATGTGCCCTGACCCGCACCCTTTTGCCGTTTCCTTTTGACAATTTTGGGCCAAACGAATAGTTTAATCACCTGTTTAACACAATGGGGTTTCGGCGCATGCCGTTTCAACAGCGAAAGAAGGTCTCGATGGACAGCGCGCGCATCAGCACACAGCAGAAGATCCTGACGGCGGCCACGCAAATTTTTGCCGAGCACGGTTACCGGGATGCGACCACGCGGATGATCTGTGCCAAGGCGAAGGTGAATGTCGCTCTGGTGAACTACTATTTCCGTTCCAAGGCGGAGCTCTATAAGGCGGTGGTTGCCGAGCTTTTCGAGAATACCGGCAAGCCGTTGATGTCGCTGCCCGACACGGTGAAGGATGCGGCCTCGTGGCAGGCGGCGATGCGTGCGTGGGTGGCGCGTTCGCTGGAGATCTGCGCGGCGCGCAAGCCGCCGGAACTTTGGGTGGCGCGTCTGATGGGGTTGGAGGAGTGCGTGCCGTCTGACCTGACTCAGGATATTGAGGAAAAGTTCGCGAAACCGGTGCGCCGCTGTTTTCTGCGGCTGTTGCGCATGGGTGTCAAAGAGGATGATCCGGTGGCACTCGCCCTGTGGGCCAGCGAGATTCAGGCGCAGTGCGTGATCTACGCGCTGACCAAGCAGGGGTGGGGCGCCCGGTTCTGTCCGCCGGGCGTGAGCCATGAAGCGTGGATCAAACGGTTGGAAACACACATTTGCGAAGGTATTTTCCAGCGCCTGTCGTTTCAGGGCCTGCCCGCCTAACCGGGTTTACGGCTTTGCTATCGACCGGGGCGCGGGAACATGGCAAAATACGCTCCGTGTTGACGGTTGAGCGGCATATGGCGTGCCGCACCCGTCCGGAGATCACGCATGAAACGGTTGTTTTTCGGGATGGTCGGCGCACTGTTGGTGTTCGCCGCGCGCGCCGAGCTGTTCAAGGACGGCGAGACGGTTTGTTTTTTGGGCGACAGCATCACGCACGGTGGACGTTTCCACAGCTACGTCTATGACTATTATCTCACGCGCTTTCCGGATCGTACGGTGCGTTTTGTCAACGCCGGCATTTCAGGTGATTCGGCCGGGGGCGCGCAGGGTCGGCTGGCAGACGATGTGGTGGCCAAGCGCCCGGCTGCGGTGGTCGTCATGTTCGGCATGAATGATGTGGGCCGCGGCCTGTATGTGGCGGAACCCAGTGAGCAGCAGCGGGCCGGCCAGCAGCGCGCGCGGGATAATTATCGCGCCAACATGGAGCGTCTGACCGCGCGTCTCAAGGCAGAGGCGGGTGAGCCGCGCCTGCTGTTCGTCACGCCGTCGCCGTTCGATCAGACCGGTGTCAACGACCGCAACAACAACCAGCCCGGCTGTAACGACGGGCTGGCGCGCTGCGCGGCGATCGTCCATGAACTGGCGGCGCGGAACAACGGCGCGGTGGTCGACTTCCATGCGCCGATGACCGCCTTCAACCTTGAGCGGCAGCGACAGGATCCGGCCTTTACGATCATCGGGCCGGATCGCGTGCATCCCGGTGCGCCGGGTCATCTGATGATGGCCTGGCTGTTTCTCAAGGCGCAGGGCGCGCCGGCGTTGGTTTCCAGTGTCACGATCGATGCCGCGGCGGGCCGGGTCGTGGCGAGTGAAAACGCGGCCGTCACAGGGCTGGAAAAGCGTGACGGCGGCTGGTCCTTTACCGTGCTCGAACAGGCGTTGCCGTTTCCGGTCGATGCGGCGGCGCGCCCGCTGCTGGAATGGGTGCCGGTCGAGCGCGAGCTGAATCAGGAGATCGTGACGGTGCGGGGATTGGCGCCCGGCCAGTATGAGCTGCGGATCGACGGTGCTGCGGTCGGCCGTTTCAGCGCCGAGGCCTTCGCGAAGGGCGTGAATCTGGCCTTCAACGAGGCAGTGCCGCAGGTCCGCCAGGCGCAGGCCGTGGCGCGGCTCAACGAGGCGCGCCGCTCGACAGAAACCGTGCTGCGCAACCATGCGGCGGTGCGCTGGTTCCTGCGCCACCGCAAGGTGGATCCCGATGATCTGGAGGCGGTCCGCGTGTATGCGGAAACGAAGATGGCCAAGACCGGCTACTACGAGGGCAAGGTGCCGGAGTACCTCAAGGCGTGGGGGCAGCGCGGCGAGGTGATTGAAAAGGTGGCCGATCTGGAGCGTCAGGCGTGGGCGGCGCGTAAGCCGGTGCCGCACCTGTTCGCATTGGTCCCGGTGCAGCCGTGAAGGGGAACGTACAGACGTGCCATGCATAATCAGACAGATGGCGGCGGCGGCGCTTACGGGCTGGTGCTGCACAGCGGTGGCAGGCGAGTTGGAAACGGCGCGCGCGGCGTTGCACGATCAGCTCTACCCGATCGCGCAGGCGCACGCCGAAAAGGCGCTGGACGTCGGCGAGGCCCCTGCTCAAGCCTTGTTGACGTTGCTGGAGGCGTTGCAGGGACAAGGTCGTTACGATGACATTCTGACGCGCCTGGAGCGCGTGGATGCGGCGGCGCGGCAGGCGTTGCCTCCCGGAGCGTTGGCCTATTGGCAGGCGCTGGCCATGTTGAAGACCGGGCGGCCACTCGATGCCTCGAGCGTCGCCGGGGCGGCGGCCGGCACGGGGGCGGCGTACGCCGATGCGTTGCGGCGGCTGGCGGCGCGAGCGCGACGTGAGGCGGGCGACCTGACCGGCGCGCTCGAGCTTTTTGCCGAGGCCGACCGCGGCTCGACCAATGTGCAGACGCGCGCGGAAAATGCGCTGGAGTGGGCGTCCGCCCTGGATCAGGCCGGACGTGCGGATGCGGCCGTCGAGGTGATCAAGATGCAGGCGGATCTGGGCGCGTCCGGCAGCGCCGTTCATGACGGCGCTTTGCTGCGCGGCCGGATCCTGATGCGGCAGGGACGCAGTGCCGAAGCGACCATGCTTTTGAATCAGCTTGCCATGAATGAGCGGGCGACTGAAGCGGCGCGTGTGCAGGCGCTGGTCGAAATGAGCGTGTTCACGCTGGCCGGCGGCAAGACCAACGAGGCGGTGGCGTATGCCCGTTCCGCCTATGAGCGGGCCAAGGCACCGGAGACGCGGCGTTTGGCCGGTTTTCGCCTGGGTGACCTCTTGTGCGGGGATGCCGTGACGATCTTCGAGGGCGAAACGCTGGTGAAAACGCTGGTACGCGAGTTCCCCGATCATCCGGCCTCGATGCGCGCGCATCTCAAGCTGGCTGACGCGCTCTTGCAGGCCCAGCGCGCGGAGCGGGCTGCCGCCGAATACCGCATTTTTTTAGAGACGTATCCCTCGTCCTCGCTGGATGCCGATGTGTTGCAAGGACGCGGCTGGGCGCTGATGCAGCTTGGCCGCTATACCGAGGCCGGCGGGGCATTTCAGCGTGCGGCGCAACAGGTCAGCGATCCGGCCGTAAAGGCCGAGTGCCTCTTCAAGCAGGGCGATGCGTTGCTGGCCGACGGGCGCTGCGAGGAGGCCGCGCGTGTTTATGCGGCGCTGGCGCGCGATTATCCGCAGGCCGCGCTGGCCGACCAAGCGTTGTACCAGAGTGCCGACTGTCTGCATCGGGCCGGACTGGGCGACGAGGCCCGCGCGCGCTACCGACTGGTGGCGGACACGTATCCCGACCGGGCGGTCGCGCCCAAGGCCCTGCTCAGTCTGGCCGCGATGCAGACGGAGTCGGGTGACACCGACGGCGCGGTGCGGACCTACACATCGGTGCTGGACGTGTATGCGCAGATGCCGGTGCGCGCGGATGCCTGGATGGGGCGCGGCAAGGCGCACTATCGCGCCTACCGGTTTGAGGCGGCGATGCAGGATTTTGCCTCGGTGACCGAGAACGCGCCGGAGCGGAGCGACGAGGCGCGTTTCATGATGACGCTTTGCCTGTACGGGCTTGGGCGCGATCAGGAGGCGCGGGCTGCCGCCGCCTCGTTCCTTCTCGATTTTCCCGAATCGCCGCGGCTCTCGGACATGATGTTGTGGCTGGGCAAGTTTGATTTCAACCGTGGGCGATATGCAGAGGCGCGCCGTTTTTTCCTGGATTATGCGGCCCGCTGGCCGGCCAGCCGCTGGGCCGATGCCGCCTTGGTGTGGGCCGCGCGCGCGGCTTTCGCGGCAAACGATTTCACCGGCACCATCGAGTTGGTCACACGCATGGTGCGCGCCCATCCTCAGAGCGCGCGCCTGCCGGAAGCGCTGCTGGTGCAGGCGGATGCCTTGATGGAACTGGCGCGCTATGACGAGGCGGTTCTGCTGCTCGACCAGGTCATCAGCCAGGCTTCGGCAAGCGAGTGGGCGCGCCTGGCCCTGCTGCGCAAAGGGGACGGCCTGTTTGCCATGGGCGCCGGGAACAGCGCGCGTTACCGCGAGGCGCTCGCGGCCTACCGGCAGATGCTCGCCCAGAACAGCCAAACGCCTTCAGTGACGCTTCAACTCCACTTCAAAGTCGGCCGCTGCTTAGAAAAGTTGAAGCAGATCGATGACGCGATCGACCAGTATTACGCCGAGGTGATCATCCGTTTCTTGAACGAGCTCGCGCGCGGGACCTGGTTTGACGAGCATAGCACCGGCCTCTTTGTACGTGCCGGTTTTACGGTCGCGGAACTTTATGAACAGAAGGGGCGCCCCGAGCAGGCGCTCCGCGTCTTGCAGCGGGTGGTGCAGTCGGGCGTGCCGGGTGCGGATGAAGCGCGTCAGCGTATCGAGCGGCTGCGCGGGAAAAGGGCTGGAAACCTATGAACATGATGGTACAGGGTGGGCTAGTCTTCTGGGTGATCGTCGGTCTCGGGGGCGCTGCGGTCGCCGTGTTTTTCGAGCGGCTTCTGCATTTGCGGCGGGCGCAGATCGATTACAGTGACTTTCTCAAGGGCGTGTGCAACGTGCTGGAGAACGGCCATATCGACGAGGCGATGATGATTTGCGAAGAGACGCCCGGTCCGGTGGCGGCTGTGACGCTGACCGCGATCCGTCACCGGCAAGGATCTCATGAGGCGCTGCGCGAAGCGGTGGATAACACCGGACGCGCTGAAATCTCACGCCTGGAACGGCGTCTGGCGTCGCTCGCCATCACCTGTCAGATCGCTCCGCTGCTGGGCCTGCTGGGCACGCTGCTGGGGGTGATCCGCATCGTGCAGACCTTGAACGAGCAGGCGCCGGTCGTGCAAAGCACCGATCTGACGGCCGGCCTGATGCAGGCGTTGGTGGCCACGGTGGCCGGCCTGCTGGTGGCCGTGCCCTGCCATGTGATGTACATGATGTTGATGGTGCGCATCGAGCGCATCGTGCTGGACATGGAGGCCTGCGCCTCCGAAATCGTGGCATATTTCACCAAACAGGACCGGTCGATGCTGTGAGGATTGCGCCATGATGATATCTGAACGCAGAGAGAGCTGGAGCCGGCAGATCCGTAAGCACCGCAACATCTACCGCTTTGGCGGCGTGTGGGCGCAGACGTTGCTGGCCGCCGTGCCGTGGATCAATGCGCTCGTTCTGACGGTGATGCTGCTGGCGGTGCATGGACAGTTGGCCGTCACGCCGGGCGTGGCGTTCGACCTGCCGCGCGCACCGCTGCGCGAGGGGGCGCGGCGCTCGCTGACCGCGCTCATGATTGTGGTGGCGCGCGACACGCCGGGCGGCGAGGAGTCGCTCATCTTTTTCGATGACGACCGCTATGCGTCGCAGGATGAGGAGCAGATGGCGATGCTGTCCGAACGGCTCAAAAACCGCATGGCGCTGGGACGCAGCCGCGAACTGCTGCTGCTGGCGGATAAACGTGTGCCGCACGGCGATGTGATGCGTTTCGTGAACGTGGCCCGCGAGGCCGGCATGCGGCAGGTCAATGTGGCGGAAAAACCGGAATGAGCAAGCCTCGGAACAACCGGGAGGGGGGGCGGTTCAGGGCGCGTGCGGCGCGGCGGCCGCTCCGTTTTTGGTGGCAGGCGTTCGCGCTGCTCGGATTGACGGCGCTGTTGTGGTCGAATCTGCCGGTGAATGCTGTGTTGTTTGAGCCGCGTGTTCTCGCGCCGTTTCCGGAGCCGCGTGCCGCGTATGTTGTGCTGGCACCGGAGCAGGCCGCGCAGGCGCTCGCCAATATGCGCGCCTCCTGGGCCGCACCCGGCGCAGCCACCGACATGGAGTTGGGGGTGTTTGACGTGGTCGACGCGCTGAAGCCGCCGGTCTTTCTTGAGCAGGGGGCGCGCTTCCCCGGAGTCTGGCAGCCTGCCGCAGTCGAGCCGCTGGCTCTGGCGCTGCCGGAAATCGACGTGGCGGCTTTTGCGGGAGACCCGTTCGAGCGACCCTTGCCGGCGGTGCGGACAGGCGTGGTGGCGGTCGTGAGCGGGGCCTTGCGGGATGCGGGCTTTTCATTCGTTCCACCCTCCGGTCCGTTGCCCGCACGCAGCGGCGAGTGCCGGTTTTTTGTGGAAACCGATGCCGCGGGCGCGGTGTCGCACCTGCTGCTGCTGACGCCCGCCGGTGAATCAACGGCGGTGCTGGAGCGGGCCGTGCAGCGCGGCACAGCGCGCGGTGCGGCACGCGGACATGTCACCCTCACATGGAGGTTTGCCCCATGAAGCGGCCGCTGCTGATTCGCCGGCTCTTGCCGGCCGCCTTTGCCGCCGCTTGCGCGTGTGCGCTGTGGGCCACGTTCCGGACGGCACCGCGCACTACGCTGCCGACTTCGCAAGGCGGCTGCTGTTGCGGCGGGTCAGACCATGCGGGCGAGGACACCCGCGCGCCCGGCCAAGCTCCCCGCCAGACACGCGACCCACGCGCATCGCCGGTCGCTCGCTGGCGCGTGCCGTTCGCGGCCCGGCCGACGCCGCCCTGCGCGGCGGAGGATGGTTGGATCGTGGCGGATGAGGCGGGCGGCGTGACGGCGCTGGCGGCCGACGGCTCGGTGCGGTGGCGCGCGGCCCTCTCGAATCAGGTGTTTGAGGCCGCGGCCGCCGTGTCGGACGGGGCGGCCGTCGTGGCGTCGCGCAAAGGTGAGGTGACGGCGCTGCGGGTGGTGGACGGAAGTGTGGTCTGGTCGCGCGCGACCGACGGACTGTTTCTGCGCGCGCCGCGCACCGGCGCTGTCGATGGCGAGCCGGCCGTATGGCTGGTGTCGCAGGCGGACGGACAGCTCTTCTGCCTGCGGACACGCGACGGCGCGGTGATCTGGCGCGGCGAACCGACCAACCGGTGTGACGGCGAACCGGTGGTGTGGCAGGGACGGATCGCGTACGGCAATTGCGACGGCGCGGTGTATCTGTTCGATGCGGCCACGGGGACGGCGCGCGGTAAGATCGAGGTCGGGACGGATGACCAGATGGCCGGCGGCCTGCTGGTCTTGCCGGACGGACACTGGGTCGGCGGCACGCGTCAGGGGCATCTGGTGGCGGTCGATCCGGATGCGCTGAAGGTGGTGGCGCGGACGGCTGTCGCGCAGAGCGAGACGTTTGCCACGCCGGTGATGGCGTTCGGCGGAGAGATCGCCACCGGCACGCCGGACGGCGAGATCGTTTTCTGTCGGCTGGAGGCTGACGCGTTGCGGGTCACGGGGCGCGTGGCGCTCGGCACATCCGAGGTGGGTGAGCTGGCGTTTGCGCGCGGACGTCTCTTCGCGCTGTGCGGCGGCGATCTGTGCGTGTTGGAGTCGCCGCAGGGCGCAGTGACACGCGTGGCCGTCGGCGATGACGTGTACGGGCTGTCTGTCGGCCCGAGCGGCGGGATCGTGTGCGTGGCGGACCAGGCGGTCGTGTACGTGGAAGGAGGCGGTCAATGAGCGGTGGCGCGGATGTGCGGGTGTCCGAGGCGGTGCGGACGTTTGCGATGCCCGGCGGCGTGCCGGTGGAAGTGTTGCGGGGTCTCACGCTGCATGTGGCGGCGGGAGAGAGCGTCGCCGTGACCGGCCCGTCCGGATCGGGCAAAACCACGCTGCTGCAACTGATCGGCGCGCTCGACCGGCCCGACAGCGGCGAGATCCGCGTCAACGGACGTGACTTGGCGAACTTGGATGAGCGCGCCCGCTGCGTCTTCCGCAACCGCGAGGTGGGCTTTGTGTTTCAGTCGCACCACCTGCTGCCGCAGTTGACGGCGCTGGAAAACGTGCTGGTGCCGGCGTGGGGCGCGGATGCGGCGGAGGAGCGGGCCGACCGGGCCCGCGCGCTGCTGGAGCGCGTGGACCTGGCCGACCGGTGCGGGCATTTTCCGGGCCAGCTTTCGGGCGGCGAGCGCCAGCGCGTGGCGGTGGCGCGTGCGCTGGTGATGGGGCCTTGCCTGGTTCTGGCGGACGAGCCGACCGGTGCGCTGGACCGGCGCAATGCCGGGGAGCTGATGGATCTTTTGCTGGAGTTGAATCGCGAGGAGCACGCGACGCTGGTCGTGGTGACGCATGATGAAGCATGCGCGCAACGCCTGGGTCGGCGCGTGTCAATTCGCGACGGCCGTGTCATGGATGGAAACGAGAAAGGACAAGACGATGAACGATGCTGAGGTGTTGAAGGTCCTGGAAGAGACCGGGGCTTTGCTCAACGGACATTTTGAACTGCGTTCCGGATTGCACAGCAACCGCTTTTTCCAGTGCGCGAATGTGCTGCGTTATCCGCGCGTCGCGGGGCGGCTGTGCGAGGAACTGGTGGCGCGGCTCCCGGGAAAGCTGGACCTGGGCGCGCTCGACGGCGTCATCTCGCCGGCGCTGGGCGGCATCCTGGTGGGGCATGAGGTCGCGCGCACGCTGGATACTCCCTGCGTGTTCGCGGAGAAGCAGGAGGGACGGCTAGTGATGCGGCGATTTACGCTGCGGCCGGGACAGCGGTATGTGGTGGCGGAGGATGTGATCACGCGCGGCGGGCGCGTGCAGGAGACCATCGATATCGTCAAGGCTGCGGGCGCGGAAGTGGTCGCCGTGCTGGTGCTGGTCGACCGCAGCGCCGGACAGGCACACTTCGATTACCCGACCTTTTCGCTGCTGCAGATGGCCCCGGAGGTGTGGGAGCCGGCAGCGTGTCCCATGTGCGCGCGCAACGAGCCCTGCGTGCATCCCGGCTCGTGAGCCGTCGCGAGGTTTGACTCGCATTCGGTCTGTGGTATACTTGCCGGGTTTGTCAAAAAAGGGAAAAAAATAACCATGCGAGCAAAATCAGTGAAAAAGGCCGCTCCCGCCAAAGCGGCCGCGAAAGCGAAGCAGGCGAAGTACGTGTACTTCTTTGGTGCGAAGCAGTCCGAGGGCGACGTCTCGATGAAGGCGCTGCTCGGCGGCAAAGGAGCGAATCTTGCGGATATGGCCGGACTCGGCCTGCCGGTGCCTCCGGGGTTCACCATCACGACGGAAGCGTGCGCCAAATATTATGAAATCGGCGAGAAGGCGCTGCACGCGCTGATTCGCGCCGAGGTGCTGGACGCGCTCAAACGCTTGGAAAAGGCGACGGGCAAGACGTTCGGCAAAGGCCCGAATCCGCTGCTGGTGTCGGTGCGCTCCGGGGCCGCGGCCTCCATGCCCGGCATGATGGACACCGTTTTGAACCTCGGGCTGAATCCCGACACGGTCGAGGCGATGATCACCCGCACCGGCAACCCCCGTTTCGTGTGGGATTCCTATCGCCGTTTCATCCAGATGTTCGGCAACGTGGTGCTGGGGGTCGAACACCACCAGTTCGAGCATGAGCTGGATGCGGTGAAGCATGCCAAAGGGTACACGCTGGACACGGAGCTGATGGCCGAAGACCTTCAGGAGGTGGTGGCGCGCTACCGCAAGATGGTCAAGGCGGTCAAAGGCTGCGACTTCCCGACCGACGCGATGGAGCAGCTCACGCTCGGCGTGAGCGCGGTCTTCGGCTCGTGGAACAACCCGCGCGCCATCAAGTACCGCGAGCTGAACGACATTCGCGGCCTGCTGGGCACGGCGGTGAATGTCCAGGCGATGGTGTTCGGCAACTCCGGCGGCAACTCGGCGACCGGCGTGGCCTTCACCCGCGACCCGTCAACCGGCGAACACAAGTATTTCTACGGTGAATACCTGATCAACGCGCAGGGCGAAGACGTGGTGGCGGGCATCCGCACGCCGCAGCAGATCACGGTCAAAGGCTCGCGCGAATGGGCCAAGGCGCGTTCGGTCACCGAGGCGGTGCGCAAGGCTCAGTATCCGTCGCTGGAGGAGGCCATGCCCAAGGTCTTCAAGCAGCTCGACGCGATCCGCGTCAAGCTCGAGCGCCATTACCGCGACATGCAGGACCTCGAGTTCACGATAGAAGACGGCACGCTCTACATGCTGCAGACCCGCAACGGCAAGCGGACGGCGGCGGCGGCGGTCAAGATCGCGACGGATCTCGTCAAGGAGAAGATCATCGACGAGAAGACGGCGGTGATGCGCGTCGAGCCTTCGCAGCTCGACCAGTTGCTGCATCCGGTTTTCGCCAAAGCCTCCGAGGCCAAGGCTAAGAAAATCACGGTCGGGCTGCCGGCCTCGCCGGGCGCGGCCACCGGCCAGATCGTTTTCAACGCGGCCACGGCCGAGCTGTGGGCCAAGGCGGGCAAGAAGGTCGTGCTCTGCCGCGTCGAAACCAGCCCCGAGGATATCGGCGGCATGAACGTGGCGGCCGGCATCCTGACGGCGCGCGGCGGCATGACCTCGCACGCGGCGGTGGTCGCTCGCGGCATGGGCAAATGCTGCGTCTCGGGGTGCGGCGAGCTGCACATCAGCTACGACAAGAAGACGATCTCCTGCAATAAGCTGGTGCTGGCGGAGGGAGATTGGATCTCGCTCAACGGCTCGACCGGCGCGGTGTACGAAGGCCAGGTCGACACGCAGGATCCGAAGCTGACCGGGCCGTTCGCCATGATCATGGCGCTGGCTGACAAATACCGCAAGATGGGCGTGCGTACCAATGCGGATACCCCGCGCGACACCGCCAAGGCGGTCGAGTTCGGCGCGGAAGGCATCGGCCTCTGCCGCACCGAGCACATGTTCTTCGAGGGCGAACGCGTCACCAGTTTCCGCCGCATGATTCTCGTGGCCGAGACGGTCAAGTGCCTGCGCCTGTCGCTCGCCGCCTGCACGGACGCGGAGGAGCGCGCCAGCCTCGAGAGCGAACTGGCCGCGCCGCTCAAGCAGTACAATCAGGCGCTGAAAGAGCTGCTGCCGTTGCAGCGCAAGGATTTCATCGGCATGTTCAAGGCGCTCAAGGGGCGGCCCTGCACGGTGCGTCTGCTGGATCCGCCGCTGCATGAGTTCCTGCCGCAGGACGCCGCCGGACAGGCTGAGATGGCGAGGGTCATGGAGGTCGACGTGGCGCACATCCGTGATGTTGTGGAGTCGCTGCACGAAGCCAACCCGATGCTGGGCCACCGCGGCTGCCGTTTGGGCATCAGCTATCCCGAGGTGACCGAAATGCAGGTGCGCGCGATCTGCGAGGCCGCCGCCGCGGTCAAGGGGTCGCAGCCAGAGATCATGGTGCCGCTGGTGGGCAACGTCAAGGAACTGGCCGCCCAGAAGACGCTGATCCTCAAGACGATGGCGGAGGTCGAAAAGGCCAAAAAGGTCAAGCTGCAGATCAAGATCGGCACGATGATCGAGGTGCCGCGCGCGGCGGTCACGGCCGACCAGATCGCGGCCGAGGCCGATTTTTTCTCGTTCGGCACGAACGACCTGACGCAGATGACCTGCGCCTTCTCGCGCGACGACGCCGGCAAATTCCTGGGCGAGTATGTGTCGCGCGGCTTCTACGATTACGACCCCTTCCAGGTGCTGGACCAGGAGGGCGTGGGCCGCATGGTCGAGATCGCCATGACGTACGGCCGCAGCGTGAAGCCCAACCTGAAGGTCGGCGTGTGCGGCGAGCATGGAGGCGACCCGAAGACCGTGGCCTTCTGTTACAAGCTCGGCTTCAACTACGTGAGCTGCTCGCCCTACCGCGTGCCGATCGCGCGGTTGGCAGCGGCGCAGGCGGCTCTGAAGCAATAGGCAATACGCAATTGGCAATAGGCTGTGGGCGGGGCGCGTGGCAGCACGTGCCCCGTTTTTTCCCCACCGCATGATAGTCTGGAGCACAACACGGCTGACAAAACTTGTTTCAGAAGTGAGACCCGGACGATCCTGACGGGCCGTAATTCACTGGTTGCGATCCCCGGCACTGTCGCCCTCTTCGGGCCGTCCGCCTTCTGAAAGATCACGGCGTTGAAATTCGTATCGGGAGCCCTGAACACAGCCGTGCGAAATCAGCCTCGTTGAGGGTGATGATTTCGTCTGCCTTCGCCTTGCAGGCGGCCTGAACGATCAAGGCATCATAAATCACGCCGCCTGCGAAGCCGGACTGTGCCATCCGGTCCAGCACCGCCAAATAATCGGTCGCGTCCAATGCGACCAGGCGCGCCGCCCCCGTCTCCAGATTGTCGTGGACGAGGCGACGCGCCACATCGGGGCTGATGCGCGGGGAGGTCGGCATCCGCGTGAGCACTGCGTAGATCTCGGCCAGCGAATGCGTGCTCACACATGATTCGCAGCGTCCTGCAAGGGCCCGTTCAAGGAACCGCACCGACCGAGCATGGGCCGGATGGGCGGCGACCATCGCCGCCACCAGCACAGAAGTGTCGAGCAGCCGCTTCATGTGCGCTCTGCGCCTCCGCCCGCCCGATTCAGTCTCGCTTCCCGCACGCGGGCAAGGGCGCCCACGACATCGCCGTCGGCCCCTCCATTGAAGACCAGAACGCGCCCTTCGTGCACCGTGCAATCCGCACCCGACGAGGGACGCAGCAGAATCGCGTCCGCCGACGCTTCCACTTCCAGCGTATCGCCTGCGCGAAGGCCGAAGTCGTCGCGCATGGACTTAGGAAGCACCATTCTGCCAAACCGGTCAATGGTCAAGAGCATAAAAACCTCCTTCTTCAATTCAAACAATATTGGCAATATATCATGGCAATTGCCAAAATTCAATGGCAATGTAATCGGTTAGCGACAGGGGTACGCGGGGCGAGAGCGTGTTTGATGCGAATCAAAGTTGCTCCAAAATGAGTCCACGTTCCCGGCTCGCCTGCCCCCCTTTCCAAATGAAGTCCAATTTTACTGTGGGATGGCGGTCACGACCGTCCGAAATCCATAATAGTAGTTTGTGGAGTCCGGAGTACTTGAGGAGGCGTGTGCGATGCGGCATGAATAGGCGACGCTCCCCCAACCGCTTCCCTGATAGAGGCGGTAGACCCCTTCATAGCCAGAGAGCCATGCAAAGACCCATTCCTGCACATTGCCGCCCATGTCCATCAATCCATAGCCGTTCACGCCCTCCGGGAAGGAATTCACGGGCGCAGTGAAAGGATACGTTCCATAGGGCTGATAACCGTAGTAGGAGTACCGGGTGTCGTATCCGGCGTAACCGAGGTCGTAGCTGGAACTCGATGGCTCGCCCCGGTAGTTCGCCTTAGTGTGGTCGATGGTGTCCCCCCACGGGAATCTCAGACTCGACTCCCCGCCGCGCGCGGCGTACTGCCATTCCGTAGCGGTCGGCAGGCGGTAACCGATCGTGTTGGCCTTGACGAAGGGCGAGAGGGTCTGCCCGGCGCGGTAGACCTGCGTGAAGGCGGAATCGGTGTAGTAGGCGGGCTCTCGCCCCTCCATCTCAGACCGCGCGTTACACCACTTCACGCAGTCGAACCAGTTCACCGTGTTGACCGGATGGTACGCCCCATCCGCCACGGCCCGGGCCGAGCCGGCGTTGTCGAAGCCGTAGTCATGGGTGAGAGCCCAGGCGTAGACCGCATCCCATTTCGCCATGGTGACTTCGTTGGTGTCCATGAAGAAAGCCTCGGCGGTCAGGCTATACGCGCCGTAATCCGGATCTGTGCCGCTGTTGGTCCCGCCGGGGTCGAAGCCGTGTGCGTTCTCCCAGGAGTCCGGCATGCCGTCGCCATCCGTGTCGATCATCACATGCACGGAGAAGATCGAGCCGTTGTTGTTGGTGAAGCTTTCGGAGACGGTGCCATCGCT
>JAQUEX010000015.1:28317-32842 GCA_028684935.1 Kiritimatiellia bacterium
CGGGGTCGAAGCCGTGTGCGTTCTCCCAGGAGTCCGGCATGCCGTCGCCATCCGTGTCGATCATCACATGCACGGAGAAGATCGAGCCGTTGTTGTTGGTGAAGCTTTCGGAGACGGTGCCATCGCTGTTCGCGGCGATGCGGTAGAACTCGTCGTCTAGCGCCTGCGTGCCGGGCGGCAGGTCGATCGCCACCTGCGCCAGACGGCCGGCCGGCAGCTCCGGGACTGCCACGGTGGCCAGGACGGGGCCGAGTTCGCCGCCCGTTTCGTCAGACTTGCGGATGGACAGCGCGCTTGCGCTCGCCGCCGGGGCGCCGTCGTTCTTCACTTGGGCGACGACCCGCACCGCGCCATCGGGACGCGCGCTGTAGCGTACAAGCGAGGCCAGCAGATCCGTTCCGCCGACCGACAAGACCTGGACGTTGTTGGTGGCGTTGGCCTCGGCGGCGAGGTCGTCGCGGTTGACGACCGCGTACAATGCGTGGGCCGTGGCGGGTTCGGGCACGATCCAGACGGTCTGGACTACGTTGGTGGATGCCGCCGCCATCAAGCCCACTACGTTGGTTTCGCCGATGAGGACGCCGCCGGCGTCGGGATCGCCGTCGAAGAACGCCACGACCGGATCGAGCACGGGCAGGTCGCCGAGGTTGCGCACGACGGCGCTGAGCGTCACCATCTCGCCGGGGAGGAAATTGAAGCCGTCCGAGGTGAAGTCGCCGGGGAGGATGGCCAAATCCTGGACGAGGGAGCGCTTGGTGACATAGAGGTCGGTCCGACCGCTCTCTGGCATGTTCTCGACTTCGATGGAGCCGCCCTCCTCAAGTTCGAAGGTGCGCGTGACCAGATTCAACTGGACTTTCTGGTAGGCGACGGTCAGGTTGCCGGCCGCGTCCCACACCGGCGCGAAGGAACGCTCAAGCGGCATGTCGGCGCAGAGCAGCGCGTCCTCGCCCCACGTGCCCGAAGCGGGATCGTAGACGCTGTAATGTGCATCGGAGCCCTGGCCGTTCATCTCCTGCCAGAGCAACGCCAGATGGCCGTCGGGGCCGAGCGTCATCGCGAAGTCGGCGAAGGCGACGGTGGTGGAGTCTTCGCGCACAAGCTGCGTGGCGCCGCCGATGCCGTGCCGCATCACGAGGTCGTCGCCCTGCCGCCACACGGCCACGGGAACGTTGCCGGGGCCGACGGCGAGGTGGATCTGCTTGTCCGCATCTTCGTTGTCGGTGAAGGCTTGCGGTGCGCCCCAGGTCCCCGATGTCCGCTGGCAGACGAAGACCTCCTGGTCGAGGTCGTTGGTCTGCACGCCGTCGGGATCGACGGTGTAGCCGTAGATTGCGTAGCCGTTCGTGGAGCAGGCCAGCGAATGTGAGAGGCGATTGGCGACCGCGGGGATCAGCGTCTGTTCGGCGGACCACGTCTGCGTGGCGGGCGTCCATTTCGACCAGAGCACCTGGTCGGGCGCGCCGTTGGTGCCGACGAGCAGGTTCTCAGCATTGCGCGACCAGACGGCCAGCACGCCGCCATCTTCGGCGGTACCGGCCAGCAGCGGCGCATGGTCGGGCTGGGCGTTGGTGGTCAGGGTCTGCGGCGCGGTCCAGATTCCCGTGGTCCGGTCCCAACGCGACCACGCGATTTCCATCTGCCCGAGCATGTCCGGGAGGTCGCCGTCGAAATCGGCGTCGGCGACCCGCTCCCAGACGGCGATGGCGTTGCCGTCGCCGTCGAAGGCCACGCGCGGGGCGAACTCGGCGCGGGTGTCGGCGAGGATCGGCGCCGGTGTGCTCCATTGGACGCCGTCCCAGCGGGTCCAGCGGATGTCGGTGCATTGCAGCGTATTGGGCGAGCCGTTGTCGCCCACGTAGAGCAGCATCAGCTCGGAGCCGCAGGCGGTCAGCGCCGGCTCGCTTTCAGGATAGACGTTCTCCACCAGCGGCAGGTCGGCCTGCACGGGCGGGTCGGCGAGCGGCTCGGCGGACAGCGGGGCGACCCGGCCTTTGGCCGTCACCGGCGTGGGATCCATCGCCCGGAAGGCGGCCAGGGCGCTGGGGTCCGCGAGGGTCTCCGGCGCAAGAGCGGCGAGGATCCTGATGCTCATGTCCCCGGCGGCGAGGAAGCGCTCCGGACCGAGCGCGAGGTTGGGGCGTTCGATGAGGCCGTCGCCGGCAGGCTCCGCCAGCGGCAGGGCGACAAACCCTCCTTCGACCGCCAACAAATTTGGGGCGATCCCGGCAGCTTTCGCTCCGGAAGGAACATAGGTTTCGTTGATGACGACGAACTTCAAGTCGTAGGCTTTGTAGGACATAACCACGATGGCAATCGATCCGGCGACCTTCCCGTTGACTTGCATGAACTTGAATTTTGGGGCCAGTTGGAAGGATGGCGTCAACATGCCCCCGCCCTGCACCTTGGCTTTTGCAAGGTAAAGGTTCGGTTCGTAGAGAAACCGGACGCCGAAGCCGGTGTCGAGTGTCCCGGCCTCGAGATGCAACGGGATGTCATTCAGGTTCGCCTTGACACTCGTAGACACATCGATGACGCCGAACACATCCGCTCTTTGCAGGCTGTTGACATCGAAACCCGTGCCGCGTGCCCAGTCCAGCATCCGTATCCATTGTGCAACCGGAATGAAGTCAGTCAAATAGAAGCTTGTCAGGAATTTTTCAAACTTCAGGCCTAGGCCGATGCCCATGGAGTCGAAGGTGATCGCTTCTTGATCCTTCATTAAAGTGCCGCCCATGTTTCCGGTGACTTTGAAGTCCCACGAATTGTTTGCCACCTTGAAACTGGGGAAGTAGGCGCTTTTGTTCAACCAGTTGATCGCCGGCACTCGCGTCTCCGTCTCGTTCTTCTTCTCCCGGCTCGCGCCGACGCTGGCGTTCCACTCGCCGGAAAGGATGTTGTAGGAGAAGCCGCCGCTGAGCTTCATGTGCATCCCGAGGCTGCCGAGAAAGCGCATGTCGACAGACTCTGCCTGTTCATCGGCGTCTTCGGGAACGCTGAGTTCGAACTCGACGATCATGCCCTCCGACTTCCATCCGCTGGATTCGCCGCGTTGCAGGGGAGCGCCCAAGATTTGCGGCATCTGCACGAAGGCGATTTCGCGGGCAAACGGCGCAGAGCGCTGGCCGCTTTTCGCGACCGCCACGGCTTGTAGCGTATTGGAGCCGCCAGGCGGCTCCGTCTGGAAGGCCGCGTCCATATCGACGACCAGTTCCGCCTGCGCCGCCGACGTGGCGACGGTCTGGAGCACGGTGCCGTTCGCGGAGAACTCGACGCCCCCCGCCTCGTTGCCGTCCCAGTCCACAAGCGCCGTGAACTTCTGCTTGACGGGCACGCCTTTCAGGAAGATGCCGTCGCCTCCGCGCAGTTCGGTGACCTTGTAGCCCGATGGCTTGAGCAGGATGTCGGGTACGACGATCTCCGTCGCTCCCGGCTCGGGCGCGAGCATCTCGAGGTGCCTCGCGTAGCCGGGCGTATTTGTCACCGCCAACTCGCCCGCGCCGAACGCGAAAGGGATGTTCTCGAACGCGAACGCGCCGTCGGCTGAGGTCACCACGTTGGACCCTTCCAACGATACCGATATGCCGGGCAGCGGCGTGTTGTCTGCCGCCTTCAGCACGCGGCCACGCACGGTCAATGGACGTTCCTCTGGCGGCGTCAGATCCAGCACGTACACCGGCGAGGTGTCCGAAGACGTTCCATCCTGGACAGGTGCGTCCGCCGCCCGCGGCAGCGTCATGCTGGCCCGGAAACCCGACGTTCCCGCAGCGCCGGCCGTGACGCAGTCCGGGGTATTGGGTGTAAAAGCGCCCGCTCGGCAGCGGGCGGCGTCATCCCAATCACCTCCGCGGTGCCCGTTCCATAAAGATGGCGAATTGAATCCCTTATTTGTGCAGACTGGGTCAATTAAAGGACTGGGCCAGTAATTGAGACTATGCGTTTCGTCGAGGACGAGTTCCGCCACATTGCCCAGCATGTCGTAGAGGTCCCAGGCGTTGGGTTGATAGCTTCCCACGTAATAGGTCCCGTAGTTGGTGCCATGGACAGGGTAACCCCAGGAGTTGATACGGCAACGCGCGATTTTTATAAGGTTGGGGCAGTAATACGAATTTCTGTTGGTGTAGTATTCGTCACTGTAGAAGGGCGGGTCAGCAGGAGTCAGATCCGTGCCGTTGTGCAATCCGGTCCGCGTTCCCGCACGGCAGGCGTATTCCCATTGGGCATTGGTGGGCAGATCGAAGCTCTCCAGCCCGGCCTTGGCCCGAATTTTTCCCATGAAGGAGATGGGGCCGGGATCCGGACTGAAATATCCGTTCGGATCCTGCATGGCATTGCTTTCAGGCACTTCGCGGACCATGTTGTAGCTGACGTTTTCCACAGGCCGCTTGGCATACCATTCGGGGGTCTGGAAATTACTGGGGTTCGTCCCCATGACCAGCTCCCACTGTCTTTGGGTCACCTCGTAGACGCCGATGTAGAAGTCCTGCGTCAGCGTGACGGTCTTCGGTTCCACGTCCCAAACCCA
>JAQUEX010000144.1:0-5445 GCA_028684935.1 Kiritimatiellia bacterium
AACGCCACGCCCTGCTGCCGCACGATCGCCGGCAGCATAATCGACAGCGCGGCGATCAGCAGCGTGTACACCGAAAAGCGTGCGGCCAGCGGCAGGCTCGAACGGACGACGGGAGCAATGAGGGGAGGAGCAGACATAAGGGAGAAAGTAATAAGAAAGAAGGAATAAGTAATAAGTAATAAGTAATAAGTAATAAGGAAGAGGTAAGCCAGCCGCACGAAGAGCACGAATGAACGATGAACAACTCAAACGCTCAACGTTGAAGTTATGGACGAGAGGTTAGGGGAGTAGACAATAGGGACAAAATGTTCAATGCTCAGCCAGAAATTTGAAACCATTGAAAAACTCGCCACACCTTCTCCTTTTCCCTTGCCATCCGTATCCCATTACCTCTTCAGCCCCTTACTTGTCACCTCATACTTCTTACTTATTACTTCTTACTTATTACTTCTCTTCAGGCTTTGACGTAGCGCGGCGAGGCGGCGGCGAAGGGCATGGCGTTGCGGGTGTCGACAATGAGCGGCGCCCACTCGGCGAGTTGACGATAATCGACGCAGGCGTGCGCGGTGGCGATCAGCACACAATCGAAAGCGGCAACGGTCTCGCGCGACCACGCGACCGACCGCGTGCCGGCCCACTGCGGATGTTCGCGCGTGGGCTTGATCACCGGAACGAAGGGATCGTGATAGGAGACCTCGGCGCCGCGCTGCTTGAGCAGTTCCATCAGCACGTAACTCGGCGATTCGCGGTCGTCATCGACATTGGCCTTGTAGGCGAGGCCCAGCACCAGCACCCGGCTGCCGTTGAGCGGTTTCTTGGCCGTGTTCAATGCCTCCGCGACGCACGCGACGACATGCTCGGGCATGCGGGTGTTGATCTCGCCGGCCAGCTCGATGAAGCGCGTGGCCTGTCCATATTCGCGCGCTTTCCAGGTCAGGTAAAAGGGATCGATCGGGATGCAGTGTCCGCCGAGCCCAGGCCCCGGATAAAAGGGCATGAAACCGAAGGGCTTGGTTTTGGCGGCGTTGATCACCTCCCAGATGTCGATGCCCATCGCGCCGTACACGACCTTGAGTTCGTTGACCAGCGCGATGTTGACGCAGCGGAAGATGTTCTCCATCAGCTTGGTGGCCTCGGCGGCGCGGCAGGAGGAGACCGGGACCAGCGTCCGGATGGCGATGCCGTAGATCTCCTGCGCCTTGGCCAGGCAGGCGGGGGTGAGGCCGCCGACCACCTTGGGGATCGTGGCGACGACGCTCTGCGGGTTGCCGGGATCTTCGCGCTCGGGTGAGAAGGCGAGATGGAAATCGCGACCGGCGACGAGGCCTGAACCCGCCTCCAGTACGCGGCGCAGATCCTCGTCGGTCGTGCCGGGATAGGTCGAGGACTCCAGCGCGACCAGCACGCCGGGGCGCAGGTGCGGCGCGAGCGCCTTGCCGGTCGCCACGATGAAGGAGATGTCCGGCTCGCGGTTCTTGTTGAGCGGCGTGGGCACGCAGATGATCACGGCGTCGGCCTGCTGCGCCGCCGCGAAATCGGTGGTGGCGGAGAGATGTCCGGCGGCGAGCTGCTCGCGGATCGACTCCGGGGTGATGTGCTTGATGTAGGAGCGGCCCTGCGTGAGGGCGTCGACCTTGGCGGGGTCGATGTCAATGCCGATGACGGTAGCGCCGGAACGGCTGAATTGCAGGGCCAAGGGCAAGCCGACGTAGCCGAGGCCGATGATAGCGATGGTTTTCATAAATGGGTGTGGGTGGGAGAGAGACGGAGAGTTTTAACGCAGAGACGCTAAGACGCGGAGACGCTGAGGTGTTAGGGTGGGAGAGAGACGGAGAGTTTTAACGCAGAGACGCTAAGACGCGGAGACGCTGAGGTGTTAGGGTGGGAGAGAGACGGAGAGTTTTAACGCAGAGACGCTAAGACGCGGAGACGCTGAGAACGATTAAAGGCCGTTTACTACGCGATGAAAGCCTTCTTTGATTGTGGCTGCGCCGAAATTGATCACAAGCCCCAATTTGAGGCCTTTCAAGCGGAGATACGTCAACACCTGGATGTTGAAAATCATGTTGTAAAGCTCAACCGCCTTACACTCGACAATCACCTGCCCATCAACCAATAGATCCAGCCTCAGGGGAGTCCCCAAACAATGTCCCTTGTACACAAGGGGGACGACCACTTGTCGTTCAACCGAAACGCCCCTATCCTGCAGCTCAAAAGCAAGCGCCTCTTCATACACAGACTCCAGCAACCCCGGGCCGCCCAACTCCTTATGGACGGCAATCGCAGCATCAAGAATGATCGCGCTGATTTCATTCTCAGTCATTTCATCCTCCAGGTCGCCCCTCTCCGCCTTTGCGTCTCTGCGTTAAAAAAACCTCTCCGCCTCTGCGTCTCTGCGTTAAAAAAACCTCTCCGCCTCTGCGCCTCTGCGTCTCTGCGTTAAAAAAACCTCTCCGCCTCTGCGTCTCAGCGTCTCTGCGTTAAAAAAACCTCTCCGCCTCTGCGTCTCAGCGTCTCTGCGTTAAAAAAACCTCTCCGCCTCTGCGTCTCAGCGCCTCTGCGTTAAAAAAACCTCTCCGCCTCTCCGTCTCTGCGTCTCTGCGCCTCTGCGTTAAAAAAACCTCTCCGCCTCTCCGTCTCTGCGTTAAAAACCACATCACTTTCTGCGCACTGCGGGCAGAAAGCCGCCGGCGCACGCGAAGGCGAGCAGCCAGACGGTCAGGACCGCCGGCGAACGGAACGGCAGGTCGCCGAGCGAATGGCAGACCGTGGCCGCCGCGCCGACAAAGACTGCGACCACCTCGGGCGGCAGGTGATAGAGCCAGACCGGTTTGGCGGGGATCGCATCGATCCCGGTGGCCGAGAGCGCGCGGGTCGTGCGGACGGCCTGCACCGCCAGCGGCACAATCAGCGTCAGCGCGCAGAGCGCCATCAGACCAAAGCCCACGGCCCCCTGCTCGGCCAAAAATTGCAGCGTGTCGTTATGCACATTCGCGCCGCCCTGGATCTGCATGACCTTGCGCTCCTCCGGCGTCATGGCGGCCATGGCGAAGTGCGGGTACCCCCACCCGCCCACGCCGAACAGGCGGTGTTCTTTGAAAATCTCGCGGGCCACACGCGCATGGTATTGACCACGTCCCGAAACCCGCTCAAAGACCGCGGACGGCGTGATGGTGGTCAGCTCGGCCTTGAGGGCCTTCGGCGCAAAGATGGTGAAGGAGAGCCCGATCAGCAGCAGCACCCCGAAGACCGCGCCGGTCAGCTTGACGTGTCCGCCCGATTCGCTCTTCTGCCAGGCACCGGCCAGCATGTAAACACTGAGGACCAGGAAGACCAGGCCGCAGAGCAGGATCGCGGCGCGGCTCAGGGAGGCGATGGCGGCCGCGAGATTGAGCAGCACGGGGATCAGCAGCCAGTGCGGACTGAAGACGCCGTCATCCTCAGGCCACGACGCGCCGGCAGCGGCCGGACCGAGCAGTTCGCCGCTCGCGCGGCTGAACCAGAGGCCGGCCGCGAGGGCGAAATGGAGGGTGAAGAAGGCACCCGCGAAATTGGGATACCCAAAGGAAGCGAAAAAGTGGGCGAAGGTCTGTTCGCCCCAATAGACGCTCGTCGCGCCGGTGGCCAGTTGCGCGAAGCCCAGCAGCGCCAGCGCAGCCGCGTTCCAGCAGAGCGCGAGCAGCAGCAGGCGCTTGCCCTTCTTCAGGAGTCCGTGCCGAGCGGCCAGCGCGGCGGTCAGCGCCGGCACGAACCAGAGCAGCAAAACAGCGTGTTCATCGGGATTGACGCAGAAGGGCAGGCCCGGATACGGCGGCGGCGGGATGCGCCACGCCTTGGTCAGCACGTTGAATTGCGGCTCGCCCGCAACATTGAAGAAAGGCACCGCCAGCAGCACGGTGAGCAGCAGGGCGAGATAGAGCAGCGGATCGCGGAGCAGCGCGCGCCAGACGCGGCCGCGCGCTTCGGCCAGCGTTTCGCTGCTCTTGGCCTGCGGAAAGACGAGCAGGTATTCGAGCACAAAAACGGTGAGCCACGGAATGACCGGCATGAGCAGATCCGGGCGCGTGCCGCCATGGATCCAACTGAAGCCGATGGCCAGCAGCAGGATGTGGAGCAGCAGGATGTTGCGGAGGAAGAAGTTCATGGGGCATTCGCTTTATCGCGACCACCCAGTGGTCGCGATGGTGAGTGTAAAAACAGATACTGGACGGGCGATCTCAGCCGCTACAATGAGTGTAAAAACAGGTGAGATACAGCCACCATCATGCGGCTGTGTGTGCGTGATTTTTTTACCCTCGAAGTTGCGACCACTGGGTGGTCGCAACAAACCGTTCCACCTCCGCCTGCCAGTGCGGCATGGGCGGCAGGCCGGCGAGGCGCAGCATGCGCTTCTCCAAGCGTGAATTGGCGGGGCGCGGCGCAGGGCGCGGGAACGCGGCAGTCGTGCAGGGCTCCAGAGCGCGGGTGAGGCCGGCGCACCGAAAAATCTCGCGCGCAAGGCCATACCAGGTCACCTCGCCCTCGCACGTGCCGTGCACCACGCCGGGGATCGGCGTCTCCAGCAGCCGCGTGATCAATCCGGCGACCGCCCCGGTTGAGGTGGGGTTGCCGAGCTGGTCATCGACGACCTTGAGCGGAGCGCCCTCTTGCGCGCCAAGCGCGAGCATCGTATGCAGAAAGCTGGGGCCGCCTTCGCCGTAGAGCCAGGCGATGCGCACGATCGTATGGTCGGGACAGTGGCGGCGCACCGCCTCTTCGCCGGCGAGTTTGCTGGCCCCGTAGACCGTGCGCGGCTTGGTCAGGTCAAACTCGTGATACGGCCGGTCGAGGCCGCCGTCAAACACGTAGTCCGTGGAGATCGCGATCACGCGCGCGCCATGGCGGGCCGCCGCGCGCGCCACGCAGGCGCTGCCCAGCGCGTTCACGCGGAAAGCGGCGTCGGCGTCGGACTCGCAGGCGTCCACCCGGGTCATTGCCGCGGCATGGATTACGACATCGGGTTTAAACCCGACGACCGCCTGCTCCACACTGCGGCCGTCGGCGATATCCACCTCCGGCAGATCGGCGATGAACAGCTCGTGCCCGCGCAAACAACGCTGGAGCGTACGCCCCAGCATCCCCTTGCCGCCTGTGAGGAGCAGTTTCATTAGTGCCTTACGGCTTGACAATCACAATCAAAAACAAGTTGTTTTCACCCTCGCCCTCTGGGAGAGGGCGGGGTGAGGGTTGCGGGCACCGCCCGCATTAGTACCGATAGTGCTCCGGCTTGTAGGGGCCGGTGACCGGCACGCCGATGTAGTCGGCCTGAGCCTGCGTGAGCGTCGTCAGCTTCGCGCCGAGTTGGCCGAGGTGCAGGCGGGCGACTTCTTCGTCCAGCTCTTTGGGCAGACGGTAGACGTCGATCGCCAGCGTCTCGTTCCAGAGCTTGATCTGGGCGAGGGTCTG
>JAQUEX010000144.1:5545-8052 GCA_028684935.1 Kiritimatiellia bacterium
TGGACGCCGGTGGTGGTCTCTTCGGAGACCCCTTTCCAAGCCTTGACCGCGCGGCCGAACCAGCCGGGCGTCTCCTTGAGCATCTTTTTGATCAGGGCGTTGATGACCTGCAGCTCTTCGACGTCAGTCGGGACATCGAGGAACGCGGGGTCGCGCTCGGCATCCAGGCCGCGGTGCAGCAGCAGCGTCGCGTCGCCGCCGTCATCGACGATCAACTGGGGCCCCGAGCCGTCCGGCCAGGTCATCGCCTGCTGGGTGCACCACCAGTACTCCTCGAGGGTCTCGCCTTTCCAGGCAAAGACCGGGATACCGCGCGCGGCGATCGCGGCGGCGGCATGGTCCTGTGTCGAGAAGATGTTGCAGGAGGCCCAGCGCACATCCGCGCCCAGCTCCACCAACGTTTCGATCAGCACGGCGGTCTCGATCGTCATGTGCAGGCTGCCCATGACGCGCGCGCCTTTGAGCGGCTTTTGCGGGCCATACTTGGCGCGCGTGGCCATGAGCCCCGGCATCTCTTTTTCAGCGATCTCGATGGCCCTGCGGCCCCAATCGGCCAAGCCGATGTCTTTGATTTTGTAGTTCATTTTTTTCTCACACAAAGGCACTAAGGCCTCAAAGGGGTTTAGAAGCTGTGCTCTGAGGTTTCTCACACAAAGGGCACAAAGGACTCTAAGGGGTTTAGGGGTTGTGCTCTGAGGTTTCTCACACGAAGGACATAAAGGACACGAAGGTTTTTAGTTGACGATTCGTTTGATGCCGTCCTTGAGATGAGCGGATCCGAAGTTGATCAACAAGCCAAGACGCAGATCCATGAGGCGCAAATAAGTCAGCAACTGTTTCGCAAAAACAGGCAACATCACCTCAACAGACTTCAGTTCAACGACCAGCCGTTTCTCAACAAGGATATCGACCCTGAACGCATCGTGAAAAACCTCACCTTCATACGAAAACGTAATCGGCACTTCTTGTTCGACTGAGTAACCCATGCGCTTCAATTTTCCAACCAGCAACATGAGATAGACTCGTTCAAGAAGTCCTGGACCAAATTCCGTATGAATTTCAAAGGCGGCATTCAGGACGTCAGTTGCCATTTTTTCAATCTCTGCATCCATCCTTAGTGCCCTTTGTGCCTTCGTGTGAAATGATTACTTCAGACCGGAGGCGGAGCGGAGGGCGGCGACGCGGTCGGTCTTCTCCCACGGGAACCCGTCGCGTCCGAAGTGGCCGTAGTTGGAGGTCTTGCGGTAGGACCAGCCCTTCGGCCGGGTGAGGCCGAGGTCCTTGATCAGCATGCCCGGGCGGAAGTCGAAGATTTCATTCGCCGTCAGGATCTTGGCGATTTTCTCATCGTCGATCCGGCCGGTGCCGTAGGTGCTGACGTTGATGCTGAGCGGCTTGGCCACGCCGATGGCGTAGGCGACCTGGATCTCGCACTTGTCGGCGAGGCCTGCGGCCACGATGTTCTTCGCGGCGTAGCGGCAGTAGTAGGCGGCCGAACGGTCGACCTTCGAGGGGTCCTTGCCGGAAAAGGCGCCGCCGCCGTGCGAGCCGACGCCGCCGTAGGTGTCGACGATGATCTTGCGGCCGGTCACACCGGAATCGCCGCAAGGTCCGCCGACCACGAAGCGGCCGGTGGGATTGATGTAGAACTTGGTCTTGTTGGTCAGCATGCCGGTGTCTTTGAGAAAGGCGCGCGCGGCCTCCTCGAGTTCCTTGCGGATGCGCGTGATCGGCACTTCGCGGGTCTGGTGCGAAATCACGACGGCGGTGATCTCTTTGGCGTCGCCGTTCTCGTGCAACACGCTGACCTGGGCCTTCGAGTCAGGACGCAGATAGGCGATCTCGCCGTTTTTGCGCAGCGTCGTGAAGAACTGCAGCAGCGAGTGCGAGAAGATGATCGGTGCCGGCATGAGCTGCCGCGTGGCGTTCGAGGCGTAGCCGAACATCATGCCCTGGTCGCCTGCGCCCTGATCTTCGGGCTTGACTTTGTTGACGCCGCGCGCGATGTCGACCGACTGTCCGTGCAGCGCGCAGACATAGTTGAAGGTGTCAAAGCTGAAACCCTCTGACGGGGTATCGTAGCCGATGTCCTGCACCACATCGCGCGCGATCTTGCCGGGATTGATCCGGTCCCAATTCTTGCAGGTGATCTCGCCGACATTCACGACGAGGTTTGAGCCGACCGCCGTCTCGCACGCCACATGCGCGGCGGAATCGTTCGCCAGGCAGGCGTCCAGAATCGCGTCAGAGATCTGGTCGCACACTTTGTCGGGATGGCCCTCCGAGACCGACTCGGAGGTATACACGTGGCGCGTCATCATCTTGCTCATGGCTGGGTTCCTTTGAACTCGCGCTCCCCTGTCCCGGCGCACTCAGCGGCCGAACCGGGAATCGCGAACGTTGAAAACAGGAACGAAAAAGACTCCGTCCCCGCAAAGTACGCACGCGCACGGCGCGAACACACTTTGTAAACACTTGAAAACAAACGAGTTACGCATCTAAAAAAA
>JAQUEX010000145.1 GCA_028684935.1 Kiritimatiellia bacterium
GGAAAGGCTGACCCGTGCACGCGTCTGTCTGTGACATCATCGCTGATCTGGTGCAGAATGCGATTGAGGCGGACGCGACACGGATCGAGGTTGACGTTGCGACGGGTCCCGCGGAGATCAAGATCCGCATTCAGGATAACGGTAAAGGTATGGACGCACGCACGCTGGCGAAAGCCAAAGACCCTTTCTACAGCGAGCCTGGTAAACATGCCCGACGCCGCGTGGGACTGGGCATCCCCCTGCTCATGCAGACCGCTGCTGCGGTCACGGGCACGGTGGACATCCAGTCGACGCCGGGAAAAGGGACCTGCGTGGCTTTCACGCTCGACGCGCGCCATCTGGACACCCCGCCCTTCGGCGACCTGCCTGAGACGCTTTTGGGGCTGATGGCCTTTAGCGGGACCTACGACCTGATCCTGACACGCGCCACGCCGACCGACCGATACACGGTCTCGCGCGGCGAGCTGATCGACACGCTCGGCAACCTCGAGGAGATCGACAACCTGATCCTGGCCCGCGCCTATGTGCGATCCCAGGAAGAGAATCTGAACCCGTGATGGAAGGAAACAGAACTATGGCTAAGCTGACGCTCAATGATTTACGCAAACTGCGTGACCAGAAACAAAAGGCGATCGAAAAGCGCGACCCCTCCAACAAGGACGCGCAGATCATCGTCGGCATGGGCACCTGCGGCATCGCCGCCGGCGCGAAAGAGACGTTCAACGCGATCATCGACGAACTCGACGCCAAGGGCATTTCGCATGTGCTGGTCCGTCAAACCGGCTGCATGGGCCTGTGCCACTCCGAGCCCACCGTGGAGGTCATCGTGCCCAACATGCCCGTCGTGATCTACGGCAATGTCAACGCCGAGGTCGGCAAGCAGATCGTCAACGATCACATCGTCAACAAGCACCTCATCGATAACCACATTTGCGACAAGCCGGCAATGGACATTGTTCGCTAAGCGGGGATTACACAACATGGCTTACAAACAGTACATCTTGGTTTGCGGCGGAACGGCCTGCGAGTCCAATCACGGCATCGCGCTGTTCAACGCGCTGAAAAAGGCGGTCGAGGAAAACGGCCTGGTCAATGAGGTGCAGGTCGTGCGCACCGGCTGCCTGGGCTTCTGCGAGAAGGGCCCGATCGTCAAGGTCCTGCCGCAGGACACCTTCTATGTCGAAGTCAAACCCGAGGACGCGGCGGTCATCGTCAAAGAGCACATCATCAAAGGACGCGTGGTCTCCCGCCTGCTCTACGATAAGAACCAGAGCAAGATCAACGTCGGCATCGAGGGCATCGACTTCTACCAGAAGCAGTTTCGCATCGTGTTGCGCAACTGCGGCGTGATCGACCCGGATAAGATCGACGAATACATCGCCCGTGACGGCTACAAGGCGCTTGAAAAGGTGCTCTTCGAAATGAAGCCACAGGATGTGGTTGATGAGGTCTCGAAGTCCGGCCTGCGCGGCCGCGGCGGCGCGGGCTTCCCCACCGGCAAGAAGTGGTCGTTCGCGGCCATGCAGCCCGCCGGGCAGAAGTACATGGTCTGCAACGCTGACGAGGGCGACCCGGGCGCCTACATGGACCGTTCGACGCTTGAGGGCGACCCCCATTCGGTGCTCGAAGCCATGACCATCGCCGGCTATGCCATCGGTGCCAGCAAGGGGTTCATCTACATCCGCGCCGAATACCCGCTCGCGATCCAGCGCCTGGAGACCGCGCTCGCCCAGGCCCGCGAATACGGCCTGCTCGGCGACGACATTCTCGGCAGCGGGTTCTCCTTTGACATCGAGATCCGCCTCGGCGCCGGCGCCTTTGTCTGCGGCGAAGAGACTGCGCTGCTCGCCTCGATCGAAGGCATGCGCGGCATGCCGCGCCCCCGGCCGCCCTTCCCGGCGGTCAAGGGGCTTTGGGGGCGTCCCACGGTCATCAATAACGTCGAGACGCTGGCGAACATCCCGGTCATCCTGCTCAAGGGCGGGCTCTGGTTCAGCAAGATCGGCACCGCGACCTCGAAGGGCACCAAGGTCTTCGCCCTCACCGGCAAGATCAACAACTCCGGCCTGATCGAAGTGCCGATGGGCACCACCCTGCGCGAGATCATCTTCGACATCGGCGGCGGCATCCGCGGCGGCAAAGCCTTCAAGGCGGCGCAGACCGGCGGCCCCTCTGGCGGCATGATCCCGCCGCAGTTTCTGGACACGCCGATCGACTATGAGAACCTCGCGAAAATCGGCTCGATCATGGGGTCGGGCGGATTGATTGTGATGGACGAGGACGACTGCATCCCGAACATTGCGAAGTTCTACCTCGACTTCACGGTCGATGAGTCCTGCGGCAAGTGCGCGCCGTGCCGCATCGGCGGCCGCAAACTGCTCAACTACCTCGGCAAGATCTGCGACGGCAAGGGCACCTACGAGGACATCGAGAACATGCGCGAGATCAGCGAAGCGATGTCACGCGCCTCGCTGTGCGGCCTCGGGCAGACCGCCTCCAACCCCGTCCAGTCCAGCCTGCGCTACTTCATGGACGAGTATAAGGAGCACATCGACGAGAAGAAGTGCCGTGCCGGCAAGTGCAAGAACCTGCTGCGTTACACGATCGACAAGAGCAAGTGCGTCGGTTGCACGGCCTGCGCCCGTGTCTGTCCGGTCAATGCCATCGCCGGTGAACGCAAGCAGCCGCACACGATCAACAGCGAGACGTGCATCAAGTGCGGCCAGTGCTACGAGGTCTGCAAGTTCCACGCCGTCAACCGCGCGTAATTTTGAAAGGGCTTTTCATTATGTCTAACCTGGTTCAACTCGAAATCAACGGGATCCCGGTCGAAGTCCCGGCCGGCACCACGATCCTGAATGCCGCCAAGGCGGTGCATGTCAAAATCCCCACGCTCTGCTACCACCCCGACCTCAAGCCGTGGGCGGCGTGCGGCATCTGCGTGGTCCGCACCTCCGGTTCTCCCAAGCTGCTCCGCGCCTGCTGCACCGAGGTCGCCCCGGGCATGAAGGTCACCACGCACGATGCGGACATCGTGCGCGTGCGCCGCACCGTGCTGGAGCTGATTTTGGCCAACCACCCGAACGACTGCCTGCAGTGCCCCCGCAGCGGCAACTGCGAACTGCAGAAGCTCGCCGCAGACTTCGGCATCCGTGAAATCCCCTTCCCGACCGAAGTGCCAAACATCCCGGTGGATTCTTCGACGCCTTCCATCGTGCTGAATCCCGAGAAGTGCGTGAAGTGCGGCCGTTGCGCCATCGTCTGCCAAGAGATGCAGAATGTCTGGGCGCTGGAGTTCATCGGCCGCGGCGAAAAGACCCGCATGGCCCCGGCCGCCGATGTCACGCTCAACGAATCGCCCTGCATCAAGTGCGGCCAGTGTTCGGCCCACTGCCCGGTCGGCGCGATCTACGAGCGCGACCAGACCCGCGAGGTCTGGAACGCCCTGCGCGACGAGAACAAATATTGCGTGGTGCAGATCGCCCCGGCCGTGCGCGTCGCGATCGGCGAGGCCTTCGGCCTGCCGCCCGGCACGCTCATGACCGGCGAGACCTACGCCGGCCTGCGTCGCCTCGGCTTCAAGGCGGTCTTCGACACCAACTACAGCGCCGACGTGACCATCATGGAAGAGGGCTCTGAGTTCATCAAGCGCTTCACCTCCGGCGGCACGCTGCCGCTGATCACCTCATGCTGCCCGGCGTGGACCGACTGGATGGAGAAGTATGCCCAGGACTTCATGGACAACTTCTCGACCGCCAAGTCGCCGCAGCAGATGCTCGGCGTGCTTGCCAAGACCTACTACGCGGAGAAGCTGGGCATCGATCCCGCCAAGATCTTCATGGTCTCGATCATGCCCTGCACGGCCAAGAAGTACGAGATCACCCGCAGCGAAACTATGTTTGCCAGCGGGCACCAGGACATCGACGTGGTGCTCACCACGCGCGAACTGGCCCGCATGTTCAAGAGCACCGGCATCGACTTCCCCAGCCTGGCGAAGGAAGAAGCCGACTCGATCTTGGGCGATTACACCGGCGCGGGCACGATCTTCGGCGTGACCGGCGGCGTGATGGAAGCCGCGCTGCGCACCGCCTACTGCCTGATCACGGGCGACGCCCAGCCGCCGTCGATCAACTTCGAAGCCGTCCGCGGCATGGAGGGCGTGAAGGAGGCGACGATCGACATCAAGGGTACGCCGGTCAAGATCGCGGTCGCTCACCAGATGGGTAACGTCGAACAGGTTCTGGACGCCGTCCGCGAAGACCGCAAAGCCGGACGCAAGCCTCGCTACGACTTCATCGAAGTCATGGCCTGCCGCGGCGGCTGCATCGGCGGCGGCGGCCAGCCGACCGGTGCCACGGACGAGGTCCGCAAGGCCCGCACGGCCGGCATCTACACGGATGACGAGAAGTGCGTGATCCGGATGTCGCACCTGAACCCGCAGGTCCAGAAGCTGTATGCGGACTATCTGGACAAGCCGCTCAGCGAGAAGGCGCACCACCTGCTGCACAACCATTACCACGCCAAGAAGATCTACGCGAAATAATGGCGGCGACACCTCGGCCGCACCTCGGTGCGGCCGCAAAAGCAGGCCGGGCGGTTTTCTGCCCGGCCTGCTTTTTTTCTGTCTTAATCGGTGGGTGCCGGGGCGTGCAAAGATCCTGCAAAATTTGCACTTGCCACATCGTTCTGCAAATGTGTAGGCTAGAATTATGGCTGTATAGGTGCGTGATGGATCACGCTGGGCTTTTTCGGCAAACTTAAACAGGAGTCGAGTCATGGATATGTCGAACCGCACGTCGAGTGTCATGAACGCTGCCCCCCGTTTCCCGGACCCGCAACCGTCGCCCGCCTTGAGGGCGGCTTGTCGCGTCGCAGGCCGTCTGTCGATCGGCGGCCTGCTCGCCTTGTGTTTGATCGCGTCGTTCCCGTCATTCGCCGATCAAACCTGGGTCGGCGGCGCGGCCGGTTCCTGGAATGACACCGCCAACTGGTCCGGAGGCACGGTGCCCGCCGCCTCCGAAGTGGTGATTTTCAACACGCCCGACGCCGTCGTCTCGGTGGACGCCGATACGACCATCAAGCTGATCCGCGCCTACGCGCCCGCCACGCTCACCCTCAACAGCCCGCTGCACATCGTCAATCTCGGCATGCAGGGCACCGACATCCGCGCTGACCTCGTGGTCAACGGGCCGTCCACCCTGGACTTTTCCCGCAACGGCACCTCCACGACCGACCTCCTCGACCTCTTTGTCCGAAACGGCGCCACGTTGACGGTAAACGCCAAACTCACCGGCACCAATTCCGGCATCGAAACATGGGCTACCGATAATTTCATGAACGGCACCTATGTCTTCGCCAACCCGGCCAATGATTTTCCCCACTCCGTCAGCATCGTGCGGGGCGCAGTCCTCTCGGTCCCCTCGCTGGGCTTGATCGGCAACGCTTCCTGCCTTGGCACAGGCGCCTACAACGCGATCCGATGCAGCTACGGCGGCACGCTGCGCATCACCGGCGACGCCTCGTTCACCACAGACCGCCCCCTCTATTTCTACGGCGCCGCTCAGGCCGAACTCCTGCTCGATGCCGCAGGCGACGGCGACATGACCTTCTCCGGCTCCGCCTCCTCTTCGACCGAAACCGGCGCGAAAACCCTGCGACTCGGAGGCAACGGCACCGGCACGAAAACCTACGCCGGCGCAATCGCCGGATCGTCGCAGGCCCCGATCGCGCTCGTGAAGCAGGGACTGAGCGAATGGCGGCTGTCCGGCGCCAACAACCTGACAGCGGTCACGCTCCTTCAAGGCACCCTCACCGCGGCCAACCCCGCCTCGTTAACAACATCAGCCGGCGTGACGCTCGCCGGCGGAACGCTGAGCGTGACCGCCGCGGCCCTGAACCTGGACGGCACTTTCACGGCCTCGCCGCTCTCCGTCACCGGCCCGGCCACGCTATCGCTGGCCACCGGAAGCTCGAATGTCCTGCTGCCCGCACTCGCCCTGCTCGCGGGCGGCACGCTCGACATCGTCCCTGCGGACGGCAAGGTCTTCGTGTCCGGCCTCTCGGAGGGCCCGACCCCCGGGATCACCGTCAACGGCATGCCCGCCGCCTACAGCACCGCTGACGGCGTCACGGTCGACGCGAGCGTTCCTGCTGTCTCGCTGCCCGCGCTCGGCCCCGGCGATCTCGCGGCGTATCCCGGCGCGGTCATCACGTTGACCGACGGCGGCACCGGTCCGGCCCTCACCCTCTCGGCCGACTCCGCCGCCGCCCTGATCCGCAACCCTTCCGCCACGCCGGCCTCCGTTGATCTCGGCGGCCGCACGCTCACGGTCGGGCGGCTCTCCGCCACCGCCGCGCTGACCCTCTCAAACGGCACCGTCGCCCCCCCCGCCGGCACCCTGACGCTCACCGGCCCGGTCACCGTCGACACCGCGCTCGCTCCCGGCACCGGTGTCGCCAAATCCGGCACGGGCACCGCGACGCTCCGCGCGAGCGGCCTCACGACCGCCGCGATATCGGATGGCGCGCTCGCGTTTGTTGTCGACGCGAACACGACCAACGCGCTCCCCGCCCTTTCTGGCAGCGGGACACTGATCAAGACCGGCCCCGGCTGGTTCGCGCTCACCAACGCCAACCGCGATTTTCTTGGCGACATCACCGTCGCGCAGGGCACCCTGCTGCCGGCGGCCGCGTCCGCCCTCGGGTATGACGACACGGCGCGCGTCCTCACGGTCGCCAACGGGGCCGCGCTCGACATGGGCTTGATCCCCGCCGTGAATGCCTATGCCTACGCATACCAGCTCCGCCTGGCAGGCGACGGCCCGGACGGCAACGGCGCGCTGGTCAACAACGGCCCCTTCGTGCAGTATTACACGCAGCCCCGGATCGCCCTCGACGCGGACGCCTCGATCGGCGGCACCTCGCGCCTTGACGTCCGCCGCAACCAGGATGTCGCCGGCACCCTCCAGCCCCGTTTCGAACTCAACGGCTACACCCTGACCGTCAAGGGTGACGCAAAGCTCGCACCTGATCTCCGCTCCTCCATCTCGTCCACCAACTTCTTCTTCGCCATCACCAGCGCCGATGTCCTCGTGTCGGATCCTGCCGCCCCCGAACGGCACGGCACGTTCGCGGTCGCGCCCGGCTCCGTGTTCACGATCGAATCCTCCAGCACGCTGGCCGGCGACACCAACACGCTCGTCACCGTGCCGGCTGGCGGCGTGTTCGACGTCCACAATCTCGCGGCTCCGGTCCCCTGGCGCATTCAAGCCGAGGCCGGCAGCGCCCTGCGAACCCGCTCCGGCTTCAACCGCGACACGCGTAACGTCCTCTCCGGACCGGTCGAAACCTCCGGCAGCGGCGACCTCATCCTGACCGACACCGCCAATTCACTTTCCCTGACATTGACCAGCCCGGTTTCAGGCCCCGCCGGCATCACGACCTACGGCGGCGCGGAGTCCACCGTCTTCCTGCTCGCCTCGAATAACACTTACCAGGGTGAAACAACCGTCACCAGCAACCGCCATACCCTTTACGCCGCTTATCCGTCCACGATCCCCGGCTGGGACAGCGGCAAACTTCATGTTAACGCGGGCGGCATCTTCGGCATCGGCATGGGCGACTCGCCAGACGAAGGCTGGTCCCTCGCCAACCTCTTCTCGCTGATCGACACCCAGATTCCCTCAGACGCCGGCATCGCGTTTGACACAACGCTTCTGGACGCCCCTGACATCACGATGACAGAGCCCATTGCGTACGGCCTACGCAAACAGGGTCCGGGCTCGCTCTTTATCGACGCACCGATCGACGCATGGTTCTTCAACATCGACGGCGGCCTCGCCGATATCCGTCATCCCGGTCCGCACACCCTCAACTACACGCGCACCTATGCCGGCACCCTCCTCATCACCAACAACGCCGTCGTCACGGTTGCGAAACCCACCCTTCCGTTCACCACAGAAGGCAATCTGTATCTCGGTGACCGCTCAGGCGACACCTCTCTCTCCAACCGCATCGGCGGCACGGCTTCCGTCTCGATGCCGGA
>JAQUEX010000146.1 GCA_028684935.1 Kiritimatiellia bacterium
CAATGGCCACGTGCTTGCCGCAGCGCATGGCGTACAGCGCCATGGGCGCGTGCAACAGCCACGGCGTGGTGACGTGCACCAGATCCACCTGGTCCGATTCGCACAGCTTCTTCCAGGCCTCTTCCGATCCGCCATAGACAGCGGCGTCGGGCTTACCCTTTTCCTTCAGCCACTTCTGCTGGTTCTCGGCGCGCTCTTTGTGGAGATCGCAAAGGGCGGTCACCTGTGTGCCGGGCAGCCCCGCGTAGATGTGAACCGCCCCCGGCCCGCGCGCGCCCAAGCCAATGACGCCCACCCGCACCGTTTCCATGGGCGGACACACCAAACCGGCCACCGCCATCGATGCCTCGCCGCGCCCCAAGGTGCGGCAACCGGCCGTTTTCCCTGCCGCGGCCAAGGCTGCCCCCATCCACGCCGCCTGCTTGATAAAGCCCCTGCGTCCCAATTTTTCCGACATATGAGTCTCCCATTGCGTTTCTTATCACAACTCCTTCGTTACTGTACCATCCGTGTTTATCAAGCGTCAACGCGGAATGGAAATTCTGTCGGGAAGGAAATTCAGTGTGTTGAGCCGGCTTTGGTTGTACGCGCGCAGATGATCGCTTATCTCAACAAGCACGCGCCCGGCGCCTTTGTCCGTGCACATATCGCCATCGACAAGGGCGATATGTGACTCGAATCATTCCCGGCTCGCGCCATACAACCGCGCTTCGAGAGCCGCGCGCATGGCCCCGGTGTCGGCGTCGAGGCCGGTCCACTCGCGGAATGCCGCCGCGCCTTGATACACGAGCATTCCTGCGCCGTTGACCGCATCCGCACCGGCGGCCATGGCCGCGCGCATCGTGGGCGTGACGCGCTGCGTGTAGACGATGTCATAGAGGAACTGGCCGCGCCGGAACGCATCGGACGGCAGCAACGGCGCGTCGTCAGCATACAGGCCGGCGGTCGTGCACTGCACCACCAGATCGGCTTCGCGGCACGCGGCGCTCCATGCCTCAAGCTCCGGCGCGAGCACGCGTATCTCGGCCGGCGAATCGGGCACGCGATCGTCGATCTCCGCCGCCACCTGCTCGGCTTTGGACAGCGTCCGGTTGGCCAACGCGACCTCATCCGCGCCGCGATGCGCGCACGCGATCGCCAGCGCGCGGCCGGCACCGCCGCATCCCAGAATCACCACGCGCGCCGCCTCGGGCGAGAGCCGGCAGTTCACGGCGAGATCTTCCAGAAAACCCTCGGCATCGGTATTGACACCTGTGAACCCGGCAGCGTCGATGCGCACCGTGTTCACGGCCCCGTAGAGGCGCGCCGAAACATCGAGGTGGTCCATCCACGCCAACGCGGCTGTTTTGTGCGGCACCGTGACGTTCAAGCCGGCGTACCCCTGCTCCCGGCACGCCGCCAGACACGCGCCCAGGGCTTCGGGCGCGGCATCGATGCACGTATATGACGCATCAATGCCGAGCGCCCGAAACGAGGCCTCGTGCATCACCGGCGAGAGCGAATGCTTCACCGGGTGACCGAGCAACGCAAACCGGAGCGGCGTTTGCACCGACAGTTATCCTTTCTTTGCGGCTGATTCGGGCGCATCGCGCCCCACCGCGATCACGCCGGTTCGCGAGATGTCCACGATGGAATAGGGCTTCATCAGGCGCAGGAAATCGGCCACTGTCTCTTGATTGCCGACCATCTGAATGGTCACCGAATCCTCCTGCACGGCCACCACGCGCGCCATGAAGAGCGCTGCCAGATCCACGATCTCGGCGCGTGTGTGATGGTTCACGGTCGCGACGCGCACGAGGATCAATTCGCGGTCCAGATGGCGGCGGTTGGTCATGTTCACCACCTCGATCACGTCGACCTGCTTGGACAACTGATGCGTCACCTGTTCAATGATGTGGCTATCCCCAGGCACCACGATCGTCATTTTGGAGACGGTCGGGTCAGCCGTGGGCCCCACATTGAGCGTTTCGATGTTATAGCCGCGCCCTGAGATCAGGCCCACGATGCGCGCCAGCACGCCGGGCTGATTCTCCACAAGACAATTGATGATATGCTTCATACTTTTTCCGGTTGTTCGAACGTTAAACCTCTTCGGGAAACTGATTCTCCCCTCACACCGTGCGGTTGATCATTTCCGCCACATGCGAGCCGGGCGGAATCATGGGAAACACGTTGGCCTCAGGGGCGACGATGCACTCGATCACCCACGTTTTGCCGCTGGCCAGCGCTTCGCGCAAGGCGGGGCCGACTTCTTCCTCCTTGAAGATCCGCCGCGCGCACGCGCCATGCGCCTCGGCCATCTTCACGAAGTCCGGCAGGTAACCCGGCGCCTCCGGAATTTCCTCGTTGGGCGCGCGGCCGTGCTGGCTGAGCATCACGCCCGAGTAGCGGCGCCCGTAAAACAGCTCCTGCCACTGGCGCACCATGCCGAGGAATCCGTTGTTGAGGATGACCACCACGATCGGGACGCGGTGCTCCACCGCCACCACAAGTTCCTGAAAGTTCATCTGCACACCGCCGTCGCCGGTCACGCAGACCACCGGCTCGCCGCGCCGCCCGAACTGCGCGCCGATCGCGGCCGGCAGGCCGAAGCCCATCGTGCCGAGGCCGCCGGACGTGATGAAGTTACGCGGGCGGGTGTAACGGAAAAACTGCGCGGCCCACATCTGGTTCTGGCCGACGTCAGTCACCACCACCGCCTTGCCCGCGCTGACCGCGTCGATCTGTTCGATCACGTATTGCGGCATCAGCGCGTCCGTGCTCTGCGGGTAGGCGAACGGGAAACGCTCTTTCCAGCGGTTCACCTGTTCTAGCCACTCGGCATGCTCGGCCGGCTTCACGAAAGGCAGGACCGCCTCCAGCACCGGCGTGACATACCCGTGCACCCCCAAGTCGGCACGCACGCTCTTGCTGATCGAGGAACGGTCGATGTCGATATGCACGATGGCCGCCTTACTCGCAAACGACGAGATCTTGCCGGTCACCCGGTCATCGAAGCGCGCGCCGGCCGAGATCAAGAGGTCGCAGTGGTCCACCGCATAGTTGGCGGCCACGCTGCCGTGCATGCCCAGCATGTGCAGCGAGAGAGGATCGGTCTCAGGAAAGATGCCGAGCGCCATCAGGGTCGTGGTCACCGGGATGTTGGCCTTGTGCGCCAACTGCGCGAGCACTTCGGCCGCCCCCCCGCTGATCGCGCCGCCGCCCACGTAGAGCAGCGGACGAGACGCGCGGTTGATCCGTTCGGCGAACTGCGCGATCTCCGCCGCGTTGATTGGCACATCGGGGTGATACGCACGCATGGTCACCTTCTCGGGTGGCACCGCCGCCGTCTTCGCCTTCTGGACATTCTTAGGAATGTCGATCACCACGGGACCGGGCTTACCGGTGGTGGCGATGTAGAACGCTTTGGCGATGATGTCAGGCAGCTCGTCGGCATTGCGCACGAGGAAATTATGCTTGGTGACCGGTCGCGTGATGCCGATCACGTCGGCCTCCTGAAAGGCGTCGTTGCCGATCATGTTGAGTGCCACCTGTCCGGTGATGCACACCAGCGGGATACCGTCCATATACGCCGTAGCCAGGCCGGTCACGGTGTTGGTGGCCCCGGGGCCCGATGTCACCAGACAGCACCCCGCTTTGCCGGTGGCGCGGGCATAGCCGTCCGCCATGTGGACGGCCCCCTGCTCATGGCGTGTGAGGACGAAGTTGAACGGCGCCTCGTAGAGACAGTTGAAAATATCGAGGACGGCGCCCCCGGGATACCCGAAGAGCACCTCGCAGCCCGCCTTGACCAAACCGTCGACCACGCACTGCGCGCCGGTTTTGAGCGGTTGCGTCGCCGGGGATGACCTGTCTGTATCTGCCTTGTCGTTCATTGTCGCCTCACTTGCTTGTAGTCCCGAATAGCAAAAACCCGCCGAGGTTTTCGCCGGCGGGTTTTTGTTCACAAAAGCACTTGTCCAGTCGCTCCATCATGAACCCGCACGGCACGCCGCCAAAAGCAAAACGTCCGTAACCAGCCCGGTAACGGGCAGGCTGTTCACGACCTCGACGATGGATCCTTGCACTTTCATTCAGTGAGTGTCATGGTAGCGAAAACCGGTCGGGCCGTCAATAGGACCTGACGAAAAAATACGCGGGGACCGCCGCGCTAGCGCTGCCGCAACCACTTCTGGTCAAAGCGGTCATAGAACTCGGGAAAGACCCTGTGCGGCATGCCGATGCCATGTCCGATCTGCCTGTCGGCGACGCGCAGCGCGTTATAGCCGGCGTACACGGCGGCCGGCGGGCACGTCTCGTCGATAAAACCGACCGACACGCGCACCGGACAGGTGATGCGGGGCGCGAAGTGCGCGCCGTCAAAATAGGGCGCGACCTTCAGGGCTGCCGCCTTATCGGACGGCCGCATGTTTTCGATCAACTTAGGCCACCCGGAATCTCGTCCCTTTTGAAACCCTAGCAGATCGGTGATCGCAGGCACGTGAATGACGCCTTTCGTGAACGTGCGGTTGAGACCCAGCAGATAAAACCCAAACCCGCCTCCCTGGCTGGACCCCGTATAGCCGACGTGCGTCTTGTCAGCATCCGGACGCGCCACCACCCAGTTGACCGCGCGGTTGATGCCCAGCATGATCCGGTAGTAGAAATAGGTTTCACGCTGCGCCGCGCCCGCCTGGCAATAGCGCTTCACGCCGAAGCGCTCCTGCACCTGCCGGTCCTGCTCGGCGTACCGGTTCTTCTGGCTCGCCGCATCCGCCGCAGGCTCAAACGGATGGACGTTCATGACCAGATGGATAAACCCGCGATCGGCGATGCCGACATGGGGAGCGATCACGCCGGGCCCCGCCCCGGGCACGTTGACTTCGACGGGAAAGGGCCCCTGTCCCTTGGGCACGCTGAGAAAACCATAGACGCGCAAGCCGTCAAAAGTCGCAAAGCTGACCTTGAACGCATCGTGCTTGTCCGTGCAATGTTTCTCGAAGCGCTCGACGCGCGGATCCAGCGGGACTTCGGCCTCCAGCCGCGCGATCGCGGCATCCCAAAAGGCGTCGAAGTCTGCCGGCCGCGCCGACCCTGCCACGATTTTCTCCGGCTCGTAGGCAACACCGGAAAGTCCTTTGAACGTTTTGCCGAGCGTTGCGACGGCCGTGCATTTGAGGAAACCCGGTTCGCGCAGCGTGCCGGCGCAGGTCACCGGATTGGCTTTGGCGAGATCAAAAACGGCGTGGGCGACCTGCTGCGTCCCGAAATTCGTGAGCGTCACGCTGAGCTGTCCCGACGTCACCGGCTGACGGTCCGCGCCTGTCACGCGCACGACAAATGTCGCCGGTTCCCCGCATGCGTATACATGCGATTCACGGTCCGCTCGCACCTCCACCGATTGTGCCCACGCCAACACGGGCAGCGCCATTCCCAACACAGCCGACTTGATCGTCATGATTCCCTCCGTTGTTGATGACGGTGACGGCTCACGGCAAGCCGGACACCTGTTGCAGAGTCGGCCACCTTGAATCCCTTATGCCTGTTCCCCTGCCGCAAGCGCCCTGCCGATCTTGAGCGATGCGTTAAACTGATCGTCCGTCGTGCGCAGCAGCGCGATGCCTTCGCGCGCCGCGGCCGCACGCATGTCGTCAGGGATCTCGCGGCCGTGCACGATCAGGATCGCGGGCGCGCCGACCAGCGTGCAGACCGCCACCGTGTTGGTGTGGTTCTGCACTGTGATCAGCACGGCACCGTCCGGGCAGTGCGCCATGACGTCGCTCAAAAGGTCGGAGGTATACGCGCCGGTCGCTTCCGCATTCAGATCCGGCACCTGCACCGCCTCCCCTCCGCAGGCGCCGATCAGCGTTCCCAACGTCATGCCGCCCCCCCTTCGATATAGATGACCGCTTTCACGGTCGTGCCCGATCCCTTTTTCGAAGTGATCTCGAACTCGTCTGACACGCGTCGCACATTGACCAACCCCATGCCGGCGCCGAATCCCAGCGAACGAATCCACTCGTTGGCGGTGGAGGTGCCGTCGCGGCAGGCCCATTCCACATCTTCAATGCCAGGCCCCGCATCGCGTGCGATCACTTCGGCGCGTCCGCTCGACACCTGCCACGAGAGCACGCCGCCGTCGGAGTGCACGCACAGATTGATCTCCAGCTCATACGCGGCCACCGCGATCCGCCGGATGACCTTGGTTGCGAATTTTTTCTCCTGCAACACCTGTTTGATCTGGTTCGCGGCCTTGCCGGCGTTTTCAAAATCGTACTTGCAGATCGGAAACTCGCGCAGCAGATACAGGCTGCCCGCAGCGCCCTCGCCTCCGCGCTGCACCGAAACGCTCTCGAGACGCTGCAGCTCACGCGTGAGTTCGACCAGCAGGGCGCGGTTGATGTCGCGCTGGCAAATGATGCCGACCAGCCGTCGGTCGCGGTTGAGGACCGGAAAGCGGCCGTAGTGATAACGGTCGAAATAGCGCAGCGCAAAGGAGAGCGGCATGTCGTCCTCCAGCACCACCAGCTTGGTCGTCATGTGGCGTCCGCAAGACTCATGGATCGTGCCGGCCACCAGCGCGCGGATGATATCATCGATGCTGACGAGCCCGAAGAACCGGCCTTTCTCTTCGACCGGCACGCCGCTGATTTTTTTCTGTCGCATCAGTTCCTGCGCCTGCCGCATCGAGGCGTCGCGCGGCAGCGTCACCAGGTCCGCTGTCATCACATCACGCACTTTGAGGCGCTGGATGAGTTCAAGCAGCACGAGCGGATCATTGCCCGACTCGCCGAGTCCGGGCCGCTCATCCGGCGCAACGGGAGACTGGCTGCCGGGCGCGCTCATAGCGGATGGCGAGCGGCATGCACCGCCACGCAGGCGTCATACTTCGACAGGCGGCTGGTGGCCAGCGTCATGTGAAGATCGTTCGCCACATTCACCATCGAGGAGGGCAGGGGTTTGCCGTTCACGACCACCACGCCGACCGCGCCGACGATCTGCGCGGTCCGCAAGACCTGGTCGCTGGCGAGCGAGGTTAACAACAGCATGTCTTCTTCATCCACCAGCAGCACGTCGCTCATCAGATCCGACGCCATGACATGCCCCACACGCCGCAGCAAGCCGTCACCTTTGACAAGGACCTCTGCCTGCAGCACCTCCGCGACCTCGCTCATCGTCATAAAAAAAGCCTCATTTCAACACAGGCGTGTCTGGGCACACCGTCTGCGCTTTTCTGTCGTGAAAAACGGGAGTGAGTGTATCGCAACACCCTGCCCGAGACAACACGGAAAACGTTGAAACCGCTGATTCGATAAAAAAGGTTCTATTTCGACTTGGCAAGCTCAGACCGTTTTTGAGATACTCCTTGAATCTTTTTTAGAACCACCCCGTGTCTTGTAGCGGTACAGGTCCCGGGTAACGCGGAGGTGAAACACCGTGAGCACCGCACCGACGACGGCGCAAGGCGTTCAGAAGCTGACTCCAGAACTGAAAGCCTTCATTGCCGAATGGAAAGAGAAACCAGGGAACCTGATCATGATCCTGCACCGTGTGCAGCAGCACTTTGGGTTTGTTCCCCGGGAAGTGGCGTTTGAGGTCGCCGATCTGATCGACGTGCCCCTCGCCAAAATCTACGGCGTCATTACGTTCTATAACTTCTTTAAGCTGAAGAAACCCGGACGCAACCAGATCCAGGTCTGCATGGGCACCGCCTGCTACCTGAAGGGCGGCGAAGACATCATCGAAGAGCTGGAAGGTATCCTAGGCGTCGGGCTCAACACCGTCACGCCGGACGGCGAGTTTTCGGTGGAGGCGGTCCGCTGCCTCGGCTGCTGCGGTCTGGCACCGGTGATGGTCATTAACGGCGAAGTGTTCGGCAAGGTGAAGACCGAATCGCTGCAGGGTATCGTCGCAAAATTCCGGAAAGGCTGACCCGTGCACGCGTCTGTCTGTGACATCATCGCTGATCTGGTGCAGAATGCGATTGAGGCGGACGCGACACGGATCGAGGTTGACGTTGCGACGGGTCCCGCGGAGATCAAGATCCG
>JAQUEX010000147.1 GCA_028684935.1 Kiritimatiellia bacterium
ACCGGCCTGCCGCCCCACCATTTTCTGCTGACCTGCCGGATCGAGGAAGCCAAGCGCCGGCTGAGCGTGAAGGGACTCTCAATCACGCGTATCGCGCAGGATCTGGGCTTCTGCTCCTCCCAGCACTTTTCCTCCCATTTCAAGCGCGCGACCGGCCTGAAGCCGCTCGCCTGGCGCAAACAGTAGCGGCGCAAAGCCCCGCGTTTCGCTCACAGCAGCCGCTTGAAGCCGCTGTGCGCGACAGGACCGCGCAGACGGCTCACGACATCCCCGCGGGCCAGCGCCTGCGACACCTCGAAGAAAACCCTGTCAATCGCCTCCGCATAGCGGTCGACAACGGCATCGGTGTGCGCCCATGTCGGATAGAGTCCCGCTCCTGCCAGAAACCCTAAGGCGAGCATTTCCTGGGTGTAGAGCGTCCGCAACGCATCCGCCTGCGGATGGTCAAAACGGAAATGCGCCAGGCACGGATATCCGCCAACGCGCACCGGCAACGCGTAGCGGCGCGCGCTGTCTATCCAGCACTGCTGCACACGCCTGCCGAGCCGCGCGACGTGGCCGGGGACATCCACGGTATTCAGCTTGCGCAAGGTGGCCAGCGCGGCCACGAACCCGACACTTTCCGTCCAATACGTGCTGCTGATGAAAGAGCCGTGCGCGCCGGACATGGCGGCAGCGGTGCCGATCACCGCCGCGATCGGATGGCCGTTGCCCAGCGCTTTCGCGAACACGGCCAGGTCGGGCATGACGCCGTACTTCAGATGAACCCCGCCGGTGTGCATGCGCCATCCGATGGTGATCTCATCGAAGATCAGCAGGGCCCCCACGCGGTGCGCCTCGTCACGGACGTGCTCGAGGAAGCCCGGATCGGGATCATGGTTGCGGCATGGCTCCATGATCACGGCGGCCAACCGGTCGCCATGCTGGGCGACAAGGGCATCAAACTCATCCCGCCGGTTGTAAACAAAGGGCACCGTCGTGCCGCGGAGTTCACGCGGCACGCCCAAAGGATCTAGTCCCGGCAGAAGATGGCCGCGCAAGGCGTCGGTATCGCCCAGATTGGCCGCCAGATACCAATCCTGCCAGCCGCTGTAGCCGCAGACGGCCACCACCGAGCGATCCGTCGTAGCCCGCGCGATGCGCACGGCCATGGCGCACGCTTCGCCGCCGCAGCGGGCAAACCGGACTTGTTCGGCCCACGGATGGATCTCACAGAGCAGGTCCGCCAATTCAACCTCTTCCGGGGCGTTGAGCGAGCACATGCTGCCCAAATGGATGCGGCGTTGCACGGCATCGGTCACATCCGGGTCACAAAATCCGAGCAGGCACGAGCCGATGCCGTTGGTGGAAAAATCATAATAATGGCGACCGTCCAGATCCCATGTTTCGCAGCCGCGCGCCTCGCTGAAATAGGCGGGCCACTGCTCAGGGGCCATCATTTCCGGCTGTTTGCTCAACAATTGTGTGCCGCCCGGAATGCGCTGCCGGGCATGCCGGTAAAGCGCCTGAGTCTTTGATCCCTCTTGCTGATCGTCAGTCCATTCCTGTGCCATGCCTGCTCCTCTCATCGTCCTACAAAAGTTGCGCAAAACACCGCAGCGTCCTGCCGGTCCGTCTTTATGTTTCTGCGCGCATCCCGCGTTTCCACGTCAGCGACTCGACGCCTTTCTTGCGATTCGGAAAAACCGCGCTCACCGCCAAAGCCGTCACAAGGCAGGTCACCATCCCGATCGCCCCGTAAAGTAACAGGTGCGGCTTCCAAGCCAAGTGTGCGCGGTCCAGCCCAACGCACACCGCGTAGTTCGCAACAAGTCCGGTCAGCGCCGCAGCCGCACCGACGCGCCGCGTGAAAATGCCGAGCATGAACAGGCAGGCGAGACCGCTCGTCAGGATGCCGATGAACGTCAGGAACTGATCATACACCGAACGGATGTCCACATTCGCCAGCACCAGCGCGCCAGCCATGCCCGCCAGCCCCACCGCAACGGTGCAAGCCTGCGCGAAACGGACCTGCGCGCGGTCGCCCGCCCCCTGCCTCAGACGCACAAACCAGTCACTTGTCAGCGCCGTGGCCGAGGAATTGATGTTCGCGGCCAAACTCGTGATGGTGGCGGCAAACAATCCCGCCAGGATGATCCCGGCAGCTCCCGCCGGCAGATCGTTCGCCATAAACAACGGCAGCACCGAATCGGCTTTGGGCATCGTCACCGGCAACCGTTCCGGCTGGCTCCAATAAAAGGTGTACAGCGCCGTCCCGATGGCAAACGAGATAAATCCCGTCACCAGAAACGGCACATTCAGCCACAGGCTCCGGCCAGCCGCGCGAATGTCGGAGGTCGTCATGTACCGCTGGATCACGCATTGGTCGCTGGTGTACGAAATCAGGCATTCGACAAATCCGCTGATCAACACCGCCCAGATCACCGGCTGCGAGAAGTCGAAGCCGAGGTCAACCATCTTGAGTTTTCCCGCACGGCCCGCGATGCGGAAGACACCGGACAACCCGCCCTCCGTCCCGTCGATCAACAGGTAAAGCAGCAGCAGGGTCCCGCCCGCCAGCACGGCCGACTGCACCACGTCGCTCCAGATCACCGCCTCGATCCCGCCTGTGGCACAGTACAGAATCGTCAACAGACACACGATCACAATGCAGGTGTTGACATCCGCGCCCGTCGCGGCGGCGACGGCCAGGGCGGGCAGGTAGGCCACCACCGCCACGCGCGCCACCATGAACAGGATGAACGCCAGGCTCGCGAACAGCCGGCACGCGAGGTTGAACCTCCGCTCGAGATACTCGTAGGCGCAGGTCAGGTTCAGCTTGCGGAAGAAAGGCAGATAGCAGCCGATCACGATCGGCGGGATCAAAATGATGCAGAAACACTTGGGCGCGTATTGCCAGTTTGACATATAGGCCAGCGCGGGGACGGCGAGAAAGGAGATCGAGCTGGTCATCGCCGCGAAGATGCTGATGCCCGCCGCCCACCAGGGGATGCGTCCGCCGCCCTTGAAGAAATCGTCCGCGCTCTTCTTCTTGCGCATGAACCCGAGGCCCAACCCCGCAAGCCCGAAAAAGTAGACAGCCATCACCGCCCAGTTCAGCGGGTGAAATTTCCGCTGCTGAACAAAACGCCCGACCGCGCAAACCGGCGCGCGAGCACCTGCCCCGCCTGCATCGGACACAAGCAGGATGCTCCCGTCAGCGCGCTTCACCGCCGCCCCGCCGAGAGCCGGCGAAAACGGCGCCTCGCCCAACACGAACCAGCGGTCCGTCACCGTGTGGTACGCCACCACGTTCCGATCCCGGCGGCTGTGTTCCGGCGACACGGACGCCTCCGCATCGACCCCGCCGAAAAACAGGACATGCTGATCGCCGCTTACCACACAGCGCGCGCCGATCAGCGGCCAGGCCGCCGCCGGGGGCGCGGACGGCCCGTCCGCGGTCGGCACCGCCGGCGCGATCGCCCGCCAGACGCCCGCGCCAGCCGGCTGCGCGAGATCGTAGGCATATCCATCCGTCAGCGCCACCCGTCCGCCGTCCGCGCGCCGGAGATACCCGCCGATGACATAAAGAAATTTCCGTTTCTGGTCGCCGTTCTGCACAAAGGCCACCGCCTCGCTGCGGCCTTTCGGGCCGGGCAACGGCGGCAGAGGGGCCCAGCCTGACTGCGGCGCATCCAGATCGAGTGTCCACACGTCGCCGGCCAGGTTATCCGCTGACTCGCCGCCCGCCACGTAGACGCGGTTGTCCCAGGCTGCGGCGGCCCCCCGCCGCACGCTGCAGGGGAGATCCGGCAAAGCCGTCTCCACCGCCAGTGCCCGCGTCGCGTCCCAGGCCAGCAGCAACACGCGGGATTGATTCCTGCCGTCCGCGCGACCGGCGATACACACGATGCCGCGCGGCGTGGCGGCGGACATCCCATCGGTGAGCGGCCGGGACAATGTCCCCGCCCGGACCCAGTTTGTAAGGCCCAGCGGCAATGCGTAAATATCCGCGCACGCCTCTTTGTCGCCGCCCTTGCTCAGCGGCGAGGCCGGATTGTCCGACCCGCGCGCCAACAGCACGACCCCCTCATGCTCTCCGGCCACCGGCACGCCCGTTGTGCCGTTCGCCGCGCGTCCATCCTCCTGCGGCGGCAGCGGGAATCCGGCCGACCACTCCAGTCCGACCGGCGGCGCACCCCACGCGCGCGTCAGCCACACCAGCGCCGCCGCGCCGACTATGATCCGCATACGAAGCACCATGACCCGTCCCATCTCCGCGCAGGGCCGGATGCCCCGCCGCCCTTTGTGATCTTTTTCGGCGTCTCCCAGCCGACACTCATCCGCCGACCGGCAGCCACTCGATCCCCTGGCGGGTGGCACGCAACCGCTTGGCGCGGACATTCGAGCCGGGACCTTCTTCATAGTAGACGATCAGGATGGTTCCGTCTTTCAGCGTCACCATGCTGGGATACGCGCCGAAGACTGTGTCAACCCCCACATTCGCGCTCCATGTCCGGCACTCGTCCAGGCTGTAGTGCAGACTTGTGTCGGGCAGCCGATGCGCCATGAGGATGATGTCACCCGGCGCGCGGTGCAGGTAATGGCAATGCCCGGGAAAAGCGAACTGCTCCGCAACCGACCAGCTTTCCCCGCCGTCCTTGCTGAGCGACCACGCCGAGACGGTCGATCCGCGCAAAGCAGCGAAGAGGCTCCCGTCCTTGAGCTGGATCAGATCGGTCTCCGCGTCAAGCCGCAGGCCGCCGGTCGGGATGTCGACCGGCGCGCGCCACGTCTTGCCGCCGTCTTCGCTGAAGGTCACCGCCCCCCAGGCCGCTTTTTCGTTTTCCGCGTAGAGCCCCAAGGCCAGCCGTCCATCCGCGAGTTCACGGATCGGCGATGAGCAATAGTACGCCTTGGTAATCAGGCGCGGCTCGCTCTCCCACGTTTTGCCGTTGTCGCTGCTGGTCACGATGAAAGCGCCGATCGATTCATATCCCGCCTGCCCGTCCGGACGGGGCTTCAGCGTGAAGAACGTGCAGGCCAGGCGTCCGTCCTTGAGCCGGGCGACAGACGGATCGCGATCATCATACGGTCCGTCGAAAAGGGTGAACGCCGCCGACCAGGTTTTGCCCTCGTCGTCGGAGAAACACCCGCTGAGACGGCCGCCCTTCGGCAGCCGCGCGTCGGGCATGGCAATGTGGCCGTATCCGGCATAGCACACCGCCAGCAACCGTCCGTCCGCCGTCCGGCACACGTCGGGGAAGGCCTCGTAGCCGCCCGCGCCCGCATCGGCAAAGACCGTGACCCAGCTCTGCGGCGAGACGTCGGCGGCAACCGGCGCGGGGGCCGCCTTAACTTCCTCCGCAACGCACCACGCCGCGCATGCCAGACCCAACACGAGTCCCCCGCACCGATTTCCCAAGACCCCTGACGGGGCACCCATCAACGCCATGTTGAACTCCTTTGCCGTACCCTGCTAGCGAACTTTCAACAGTGTGCCGGGCACCGGCTGCGGCAGACACTCGAACTGGACCAGCGCGTAATGCGCGCAGCCGGTCTGCGCGGAATCCCCGGCGCCGAAAACCAACCGGTCGCCCCCGCCTTCGGCCCAAGGTATCGACAACGCCAGCGGCTCGCCGTCGCAGTGCAGGTTGGCCCGGGAATGCACGGGACTGTACTGCAGCGTGTAGGTGTGGTACACGCTGCCCCCGGGCACCGTGACCGCCGCCCCGCCGTTGCAACTGACCTGCGCATTGCCGGAAGCGTCGCTGCCGAACAGCAGGGTGTAGTTCCCGCTGCCCGCCACAATGGCGCACACGCCCCAGTCCGCGGCATCGTTGCTGCCTACCACCCGCATCCGCAGCGTCATGCGCCAACGGTTAGTGTTCACCCATGCGGCCTCCGCCGCCGAGAGCGCCGTCGAGTAATAGGCGAAAGCCGTGGCGCTGGCGTCGTCGACCTTCCATGCGTCGACCGTCTCGCCGCCGACCGTCTCGGTGACCGGTCCCACCGCGACCGCGCCGGCATCCCCGGCCACCGTCCAGTTCTCGACCGGCAGAGCCGCGCCGACATTCGGGTCGAACGCGCCGATGTGGCGGATCACGTAGGGCAGGTTGGTCACCGAGTAGTTGTCGAAAAGAACATCGTGCGTTTCAGCCGCGCCGCTGTCCAGCCGGTTCTTGAAGAACCCCGGGCAGTTGTCCGCCACGGGATCACCCGGCGCGAACCCGTTGGCGGCCATCACCGGCTGGCCGTTGACCAGCACCTGCAGCCGGCTGCCGGAGAGGATCGCCTTGAAATCGAACGGCTCGCTGTCGCCCAACCGACCGTCGCCGTCGGCATCGAACGGCAGCCCGTTGATGCTCGCGGGCAGCGAGCCAGCCGAGCCGTACACCCAAAAATCCGGCGACCCGGTGAACGGGTTCATGCCGTATTTGGTGTCTAGCGCGTTCTCGCGCACGAACAGCGCGCCCGCCGGGGTCATCAGCAGGGAAACCGAGCCCGCCATGTCGGCTTCGATATCGAGCCGGCTGCCCAGGGCGCGCCGCATGACCAACCCGCAGCCGTTCTTGACCGTCGCGCCGCTGCCGTCGACCTTGTTGAAGCGCATCCGCGCCGAGAACACGCCGCTCGGCCAGGAGGCCGAGGCCACCGCCAGGCAGGGGTCGCTCGTCCCGTCCCCGAGACGCAGCTCGCCGTTCTCGATCGAGGCGGCATTGACCGTGAAATTGTTTACTTTGAATTCGTGCCAGTCGGCACCGCCCGCCTCGGTGCTGCCCAGGCTGTCGTTCGCGACAGGACCGTCCGCGCGCGTGAAGGTGTCGGCAATCGGCTTGCCCGAAATCTTGACCTCCAGTGTGCCCGCGCCCGTGATCGCCGGGCAGTTGGCCGCCGTGTAGAGGCCCGGCTCCAGATCGGTGCCGTTCACCGAGAGCCGCAACACCGAGGCCGCAACGCCCTGCCCCAGTTCGACCAAGCCGGTGCCGGATACGGCCACGGACAACAGCAGGTCGCCGCCCAACATCCTGAACCTGCCGCCCGAGACGCGCACCCAATGATCGGCGCCGCCCGCGAGCGTGACGGCGCTGCCGACGGCCGTCTCGAATACGCCCCCCTCGATATGCAGAGAGCCGAACTTGACCGCCACGTTCTGAATGCTCACCGTCCCGCCCGCCACCGTCACGTCGTTGGCGCCGCTCATCGTCCCCTCGACCCGCAGCGTGCCGTTGCTGACGATGACCGGGCCGGTGAACGTGTGCGTCCCGCCGAGGATCAGGGTGTCAGAGCCCTCTTTGATCAGGCCGCCCGGGCCAGAGAGGCTGTAGAGGGCGCTCGTGTATGAGCCCTGCTCGTCGGAGCAGAAACGCGTCGGGCCGTTGATCCCCGACAGCGTGAAGCTTCCGATGCCCCAGATCTCGTAGCCGGCGTTGAACGGGTAGACGCATCCCCCGCCCAGGTTGAACGCGGAGGTCCCGCTCGCGTCATAACCGCGGGCGACGCCTCCCAGCCACAGCTCGCCGCCCGTGAGATTGTAGACCCCCGCAGCGCTGCCGCTGCTCTCGTTCGGCGTGAAGTAAATCTGATTGGCACTCACCTTGCCGCCGCTCTGGTTGACGGTTCCCGAGCCGAAATAGGCAACGTTGAGGCGCTTGTTCGAAAGGTTCAGCTCGCCTCCGGAGATGTTGTAGACGCTTTCAGCCCCCGCCCAGAAGCCGTTCAGGAACGGCTCGCTGGATGACGCGCCCGTCAAGTTCAGCGTGCCGCCCTCGTGCATGACCACGGCACGCGCGCCGCTGCCGTCAAACGTCCGGAGACAGCCGAAAATCACATCGGACGCGCTGCCCGCGACATAGGTCGATCCTTCGCGCATCACGAACCCGGCGGCCGGACCGGTATCCGAACCGAGTGTCCCGACGAACGTCCTCTTGAC
>JAQUEX010000148.1 GCA_028684935.1 Kiritimatiellia bacterium
CAGAACGGGAAGATCAGCGCCGCTTCGGGACAGAGCCGGGCGCAGGCCGGGCAGCCGGTCTTGCAGTTGAGCGGCGCCGCGACGGACACGCCTGGCCGTGCTGCGGCGCGGGGCGTCTGCTCGTAGACGGAGAAGAGACAGTAGTCGCGGCAGGTGCCGCAACCGCTGCAGCGCGTGCGGTCAATCACCGGGTACCACGGCACGCCGTACTCGCGCTTGAGCGCCTCGCGGTCGAAGGGCAGCGCCACCCACTCGATCGCCAGGCTGTCGCACGGCACGCCGCCGAACACCAGCAGCGCCCGCAGCGCGCGCGGCCGCGAGCCGGCCACCACAAAGGCCGTGTCGCCCGCGAAACAGGTTGCGAGCACGCCGTCCTCCGGGTGCAGGGCGTGTTCGGCCACTTCATCCAACCGCACGACCGCATCGGCAGAGACGTCGCAGCGGGCGGCCAGCACGGCGGCGCCGTCCACCAGCAGACGGTCGCGGGCCCCCATTGTGGCGAGAATGATTTTCGGCATATATGCCCCCTCTGCGGCCGCGTCCGGCGGCCTGCGGCTATCGGATCTTGACGAGAATGACGAACAAGAGCGGCGTCAGGAAAGATTGGATCAGGACAAACCGCATCAGGACCTGCGCATTGCTCCAGCGCATGTTCTTGCGGCAATGGTCGTGCAGCGGAAAACGCACGCTGTGCAGCATCTTGATCAGCACGTGCTGACGCGACGCGGCTTCGGGCGTGAGCGTATGCGGCGGACGCACATCGAACCCGATGCGGCGGAACATCCGCAGCAGGATCAGTTTGAAGAGGCCGGTCCCGCCGTTGACCAGCACGACCGGCGAGACGACCACGATCAGAAACGGGTTGCCGGCCACCAGCACGGCCACGCCGACGAGCATGCCCAGCAGGCGCGAGCCGGCATCGCCCATCAGCACGCGGCTGGGCTCGGCGTTGTGCCAGAGGTAGCCGGCGAGCGACCCGGCCATCGTCGCCACCAGGATCGCCCAGCGCGCGCCGTCCGGATTATGCGGGATCAGCAGGTAATCAGCGATCGGCCGGTAGCCGATCACGCCGTACAGCAGGCCGGCCAGCGCGAACAGCGACAGCAGGGTCAGCGATCCCGCCAACCCGTCAACCCCGTCCGAGCAGTTGGTGGCGTTCATCGTGAACCAGAGCAAGGCGGCCGCGCCCGGCACGTACACCGCCAGCGGGATGTCAACGGCTTGCTTGAAGAAAGGCAGCCACACATACGAGCCGTGGCCCCTGTAGAGGCAGTAGGCTGCGCCCAGCGCGACGGCCAGGTCCAGCGCCCCTTTTTTAAACTCGCCCCACGGCAGGCTGCTGCTGTCGTCCAAATAACCGAACAGCATGCTGAGATACAGGAACACCACGGTGCCGAATTCCCAGACCCCCATCGGCACGAAGAGCGCAATGACCGGCACGAGCAGCAGCGCCAGCAGCAGGCCGGCACCGGTCGGCTTGCCGGCGGACACCCGTCCGCCGTCGGCGGCCAAGCGTTTTCCGCGGTCGGTGGGCAGGCGGTTCCACAGCCGCGGCAGCAAACTCCAAATCACGAGGCCGCCGGTCAGCGTTCCTGCGGCCAACAGCATCATGTGCGACGAAAAGAGTCGGAAGGGGCCCCACAGCTCCGTCAAATAGGGTGCGATCCAATACAGCATGTTCCGCTCCTCACTTGCCCGTTTGCCGGACCGCCTGCACTGCGCGCGCCATCGCCGCGATATGCGCCGGCGTCGTACCGCAGCAGCCGCCGATGATTGACGCGCCGGCCGCCACCAGCGCCGCGACCTTGCCGGCCATCTCCTGCGGAGTTTCGCGGAAGACCGTCTCGCCGTTCTCGAGCGTCGGCATGCCAGCGTTCGGCATCGCGATCAGCGGCACCTGCGACACGGCGCGCAGCCGCCGGATGACCGTCACCATCGCGTCGGGCCCGGTGCCGCAGTTGGCGCCGATAATGTGCGCGCCCGCGGCCAGCGCCTGTTGTGCGAACTGCTCGGGCGTCACGCCCATCATCGAGGCGAATCCGCCGTCCGGCTGCGGCTCGAAAGTGAAACTGGCGAGACAGGTGAGGCCGGTCGTCTCGCGCACGGCGCGCACCGCCACGCAGCACTCTTCGATGGCCATCATGGTCTCGACAATCACCGCATCCGCGCCGCCCGCCTCAAACGCGCGCGCCTGCTCCGCAAACGCGGCGTAGAAATTCGCCTCGGTTTCATCGCCATAGGGCTCCATGAAGAGCCCGGTCGGCCCCAGGCTCGCCATCACATACTGGCTGTCACCGGCCACATCGCGCGCGAGCGCGGCTCCCGCGCGGTTGATCTCCGCCACCCGTTCGGAGAGGCCGTAGTGCGCCAGCTTGTACCGGCTGCCGCCGAAGGTGTTGGTCTCCACGATCAGGCTGCCCGCTTCACGATAGGCCGCATGCACCGCGCGCACCTGCTCCGGCCGCTCCAGGCACCAGCGTTCCGGGCACTCGCCGGGAACCAGGCCGCGCGCCTGCAACTGAGTACCCATGCCGCCGTCCGCCACCAAACATTCCACCGCCGCCCGCTTTTCAAGTCGCTGCCTCATCGCTTTGCATCCGCTCCTTCTTCGCTCGCCCTCTCCGCCCGCGGCACCCGCGCGCGGCACGCCCCTTGACTGAACGGCCGTATGGTACCACCCTGCGCCGGACGGATAAAGCCGCAAAACAAAAAGGTGCCGCACTTTCGTGCGACACCTTCAAAAAGAAGTGCTGCTTCAGCGGTTATTTGCTGAGGACAGCATCTTTGGCGGCTTTCGCCAGACGGAACTTGACGACCGTCTTCGCCGGAATTTTGATCGCCGCGCCCGTGGCGGGATTGCGGCCTTTGCGCGCAGGGCGCTTGACCTTGATCAACTTGCCCAGACCCGGGAGCATGATACCCTTCGGATCCTTCGCGCCAGCATAGGCGATCGTGAGCAGCGTATCATACAGCGCGCCAGCCTGCTTTTTGCTGATTTCACCAGCCTCGGCAAGGGCTGCCATGATTTCGCTTTTCGTCTTCGGCGTTGCCTTTTTAGCCATAAGTTTACTCCTTTTTTTGCAGGGAAACTCACCCCACAACGATTTACAACATAGACGATTTTCCCTAATAAGCAACACCAAAAACAAAAAGGGCCAATCTTTTTTAGCTGTTTGTGCTTGCGTTGCGTGGCGGCGATCAGTCGTGACGCGGATGAAACCGGGCGTGCGTGGCGCGCGCCATCCCCTCGTCGACGTGCGTATAAATTTGCGTGGTGGCGATGTCGGCATGGCCGAGCATCTCTTGGATCGCCCTGATCTGCGCGCCGTGCGCCAGCAGGTGGCTGGCGAAGCAGTGCCTCAGCACATGCGGCGAAACCGGCCGGTCCAGCGCCGCGCCTGTCGCGCGTTTGCGCAGCATCGCGAACACGCCCTGGCGCGTGAAGCGCGCGCCGCGCACCGTCAGATACAGGGTGTTCTCCGCCGCGTTGCCGCGCGCCAGCCGCGGGCGCGCCTCGGCCAGGTAGCGGCGCAGCCACGCGGCGGCCACCGCGCCCAGCGGGATCAGGCGCTGCTTGTCGCCCTTGCCGATGCACGCGACCACGCCTTCGTCAAGACGCACATCGCCCACACGCAGCGACACCGCTTCAGAGACGCGCAGGCCGCACGCGTAGAGAAGTTCCAGCAAACTGCGATCGCGGACCGCGAGCGCCGTGTCGCCGGCAACAGAAGCCAAAAGGCGCGCGACCTCCTGCTCGGAGAGCGTGCGCGGCAGCACACGCCCTTTGGCCGGAGCGTTCAACACGGCGGCCACGTCCGCCGGCACCGCGCCCTCGGCAGCCAGAAACGCGAACAACACCTTGACGGCGATCAGACGCCGCGCGCGGGTCGACGCGCGGAACCCCAAGCGCCGCTGCTCTTCGAGAAAGGCGGCGACTTGCATCCGCGTCACCGCGGCGAAACTGCGCACCGAGCCGCTGCGCTGCAGAAAGCCGACGAACGCCGCGAGATCCGACGCGTAGGCAGCACGCGTGTTTTCGGCAAGGCCGCGCTCGTAGGCCATGTGGTCAAGGAACTGTTCAACCTGTGCGTGCATCACGCACCTGCCTAACGTGCCGGCGCAGGAGGAATGGCCTTGATTCCGTTCGCGTCGTAGCCGGCCTCCGCAATCGCGATTTCAATATTTTTGTGGGCGACCACCATTGAATCGTACCACACCCTGACGGTGCGGCTCGCCGCATCATACTCGGTCTTTTCGTGATCCACGCCGCCGAGTTGAGCCAATGCCGCGCGCACTTTCTGCACATCTTCGTCACGGGTCATCTCGGGCACGCGGACCTCCATGTCGCGCACATCCGACACCCGACACCCGACCATAAAAAAGAGCGCAAGCGCCATCCACGTGAAGAATCGTTTCATGGGGCCATGATACTGGAACGGGGCGGGCGTCCGCAAACGCAAACTTCAGCACGGCGCTTGCTACGCAGCCGGTCACGCGCTACACTCTTCGTCATGCAGCTCTTGATGTCGTTGTCCGGTTCCGTGAATGCTTTTGGCAAAGCCGCCATGCTGGCGGCCGCCCTCCTGTTTGCCGGCTGCGCAACGTGGACCTTCACGCCGCTGCGTGAAAGCCACTTCGTCAACGTGGACGCCGAACGGCTGCACGTCGAGTACGGCCGTGAGAAACGCACCGAAACGCTCGCCAACGGCATCGTCTGCACATACGAGGGCAAAGTGCGGCTGACGCTGCCGGACGGCAAGCGGATCGTCCTCTACCAGACGCTCACCACATCGGGCATCCGCTATCACTCGAGTGACAAGCAGTATGAGTTCATCGAAAAGGCGCCCTACTGTGTCCTGCGCCATCAGGGGCGGGTGATCTTCGAGGGGATTTTCCGCCGTCAGTGAGCCGGTTTACGCGCCGTGACCAGCCAGTGCGGCATCGGCGGCGGCACGTGCTGTGTGGCGCACGTTTCAAAGCCCGCCTGGCGCAGCCAGCCGTGCAGTTCTTCATCCGAAAACACCCAGCCGTGATCGGTGGTGAGCGCCATGTTGACGGCGAACAGCGCGGAAAACGCGGGCTGCGTGTGGGTCGCGTCGGTCATCATATCCAGCACGAAAAGCCGCCCGCCGGGCCGCAGCGCCGCGCGAGCGCGGGTCAGGATCGAAACGATCATCTCGGGCGCCTCCTGATGCAACGCGCCGAAGATCGTGACCGCATCGAACGCCGCCTCCTCGTAGACATCGGCATGATAATCTCCGGCGCGGCAGGTCACGCGTTCCGTCATGCCGGCCGCTGCGACCAGCTCTGCGGCGACGGCCGACACCGCCGGCAGATCGACGGTGACGCATGACAGCGCGGGATGGGCCTGCGCCAGCAGCACGGCGTACGTGCCCGGGCCGCCGGCCAGGTCCAGCACGCGCGTGCAACCGGAGAGGTCGATGAGCGGAACCACCATGCGTCCTATGCCCAGTGCCCGCCCGTGCATCGCCATGACAAAGCGGCGCGTCCGCGCGGGATCGTCGCCCAGATGGCAGGCCGGCGATTCGACCGGCCGGCCGCTGCGCGCGAACGCCGCGAGCTGGCCCCATGCCGCATACACATCGCGGTTGTAGCGGATCGCCTGCGTCACATCGTGTGCCCCGCCGGCGACCAGCGCCTGCGCGCCGGCCTCGGTATTCGCATAGGTCTCGCCGCTTTTACGCAGCAGGCCGATGGCGACACAGGCGTCCAGCAAGAGGCGCGCGCCGCGCGGCTCCAACCCGGCACGCGCCGCCAGGTCTGCGGCAGAAGCAGGCGCCTGCCTCTGCGCGATGCGGGTGAAGAGATCGACTTCCAGCGCGGCAAAGAGCACCGCCGATCCGTAATAGGCGCTGGCCAGCTCGATAATGCCCTGCAACGAACGTTCACGTTCCATGTGTCTGCTCTCCTTGCGTCGGCCGGCCCGGTGCGCCCGCCGCGGTTTTGCGCAGGCTGGCCATCATCACGCCGGACACTGCCATGGCCACCAGAAAGGCGGGGAGAAACGAATCAGAGCAGGTCCCCCACGCGCCGATCGCGGCATACACGGCGGAGACCGCCGCATTGCCGAGTGCCGTAACCGCCGCCACCCGCCCCGCCGGCAGGCGCGACACCCCGCTGAAGAGCACCGACGCCTCTGCCAGGACCGGCACGGGGCGTAACGCCAGCAGCAGCCAGACGCCATGCCGACGGTGAAAAGCTTCCAGCATTTCGCACTCGTTGGCTCCGAGCAGGCGGCCCACCGGCGCGGCCGAGTAACGGCCCATGAGATAGCCAGCCGCCGTGGTGATTGACATGCCCGCAAACGAGGCGAGCGTCCCGCCCCAGAAACCCAGCGCCATGCCGCAGGCGGTGCTGACCAAACTTGACGGCACCGGCACGACGATATCGGTCGCCAGCAGGCCGGCCAGCAGGCAGCCGGCCAGCAAGCGGTTGCGGCCGGCCTGCTCGATCACCGTCTGCGCCCAAGCGGTGATCTGCGGCCCTACGACGAGAAACGGCAGAATGATAGCCAGCGCCACCCCGGCGACCAAGGCCGCGATCCGCCAGGGAAACCGCACCGCCCGCTCGACCGTCTGCCTCAAGATTTTGGCTCCGCCTGTTTCATGTACGTGGTGATCTTTTCGCGCGCGTTTTCCAACACCGTCAACCGCTCGCGTCGCACCATTTTGAACGGCAGGAACTCGCCCAGCGGGCGCAACAGATTCGCCATGCGGTCACTGCCGACCTCAATCGTTTCCGGGCATCCGCCCAAGCGTTTGAAAATCGCGAGCAGCCGCTCGGGGATGTCGGCCCACATCTGAGGGATCCCTCCCGTCGCCAGAAAAAGCTCTTCGGCGATGATCATGCCGGACACCGCGTCCACCGCAAGCAGCACATAGGCGGTCTGCGGGCGCTCGCCCTTCAGGCCGATCATCAACGGCGTGAAGATCAGATCAAGCTGAACAGTCATGGGCCAGAGCGGCTTGTCCTTCAGCGCTTGCAGCATATCACCGGCGAGCCTCACCTCCACCTCTTCATCGGCCACCGGCTTGACCTCCGTCCAGACATCGGCCCAAGCGCCCTGCGCATCCTGTTGGCGCAGCAGGATCTTGCGCGGAAACTCGCGCTTCAACAGCATGCCGTCGGACTCCACACGCATCGCCATTCCGTAGGCTTGATACAGGGCGGGTTCCAGCAGTGCGAGTTCCTCCGCATCCGGCAGCCAGGGGTGGTATCCCGGAAGGATCGACCGGAAGACCGCATTGCGGGAGTCCGCCACGACCGGCCGTTTGAGCGCGGCTAAGAATTCCCGCTCATGATCGAACAACAGCGCCGGCTCCACGAAGAGCACTTCGATCATCGGGATTTCCAGCAGCCAGGTGGGGGTCTGCTTCGATGGATCGGCCAGCCGCGTGATCATGTCATAAAAGGCCTTCCAGCCCATCAGGAAACGCATATGGCGAAACGCCTTCGGGCGTCCCCCGAACACCACGAAACAGGGCTCTTCCCGGCCATAAAAGTGCAGGCCGAAACAGTCCGCCACACCCATCCACTCCCAGGGGCACAATTCATCCAGACGCGCTGCCAGCGTATACGTACGCTGCCAACTCGCTTTTTCCTGGCGAGATAATTTCAGCATGGCCATCTCGTTCCCCATGGGTATAAGGTTTTTGTCCGCGCAGAGCGGTCGCACGGTGCGTAACAGTAACGGATTGCCGACTGGGCCTCAAGAGCAAAGGCGTTGAATGAGCAAAGGCGTTGAAGGGTGCGGTTCGGGCGCATGGCAGTTCTGTTGGTGGATACCCTGCTTATTCGTAATCTTAATCGTAATCCTAATCGTAATCCTAATCCGCTAACCGCCGGTCGTCGGTCTCATATTCGGCCCGTTCCTCATGGAT
>JAQUEX010000149.1 GCA_028684935.1 Kiritimatiellia bacterium
TCACGGGAAGGCGATGAGGCCGTCGTGTACGTGTACGTGAACGGGTACGGGGACGAGGGGCCACAAAAACCATGCCGCAGTGCCGACTGCATGGCACTCACTGGGTGCATGTCACACCCGCAGTTCTAACGTTATGAGTCAAATTTAAGATGCGTCCGCCCTGCGTCGAATCGCCGGCGCCATTGACAAGCCGCGGCATAACCCGTTAATGTTGGACGCCTGTTCGGCGCATCACATTGACAGGAGCCTATATGAGAAACCGCGTATTGATGGGTCTTATCATTCTCGCACGGCTGGGCGGTGCCATGACGGTCCACAACCTGCGTTGTGAGTATGACGTAGACCCGATCGGCATCGCCACGCTCCAGCCGCGCCTGAGCTGGACCTTGCGCGACCGCGCACGCGAACAGATGCAAACCGCCTACCAGATCCGTGTCGCAACGACGCTGGCGGCTCTTGAAAAAGGCGAGCCGCTGCTGTGGGACAGCGACAAAACCGTGTCGAGCGAGTCCGTGCACGTCGTGTATGACGGCACGCCGCTGCGCGATGGCATGCGCTGCTTCTGGCAGGTGCGTGCCTGGGACCGCGACGGCAAAGCCACCGACTGGAGCGCGCCGGCACAGTGGCAGGTCGCGTTGATCGACCCGGCGTCGTGGCAGGCGCGATGGATCGGCCCCGAGGCCTCGCATGCGCCCGCATGGGGTGATCTGACGCTCACGGCGGATCTCGTGCTGGACGCCGATGCGGTCGGCCTCGTGTTCCGCGCCCCGGATGCAGCGAACGGCTACATGTGGCAGCTCAACCGCGCCCTCGGTGCCGAGCCGCTGCTGCGCCCGCACGTGCAACAGAACGGTTCCTGGAAGATGCTGCCGGCCGTATCGCTGCGCGCGTTTATGGCCGACGGTGATCAGCCTAAACCCCACCGCATCGAAATCGAGGCGCGCGGCGCCACCATCCGCACGCGGATCGACGGCAAGTTGGCGGACGAACGCACCGATTCAACGTTCGCGGCCGGAACCGTCGGGTTTCGGACCAGCGACAACGAACGGGCGCGCGTAAACGCGCTCACCGTGGTCGATGCAGCCGGTGCCGTGCTGCTCGCCGACACCTTCGACCGCGCGAACCCCGCCTTCCCGAAATTGAAGGTTGAAAACGGGCATCTTCTGGTGGGCGGCGGTATGCACCTCTACACCGCCCCGCTCCCGAAAGAGTGCCCGCGCCTGCGAAAAACGTTCACGGTCGCCAAACCGGTCGCCCGCGCCACAGCCTCGGTCTGCGGCCTCGGTTTTTATGAACTCTATCTGAACGGACGCAAGGCCGGCGACCGCGTGCTGTCGCCGCCCAACACCCCCTACGCGAACCGGATCCTCTTCGACACGCTGGATGTCACCCCACTCATTCAGGCCGGCGACAACGCGGTCGGCCTCTGGCTGGCCCCCGGCTATTCCGATGATTATTCGCAATGGGGTTGGAAATGGGAGCGGGCCAAACGGGCGATCCTGCAACTCCACATCGACCACCCGGATGGCAGTCGGACGACCGTCGTCACCGACCCGAGTTGGCAGGCCGGCCCGAGCCCGTTGACCTTCGCCAGCCTGTATGACGGCGAAGTCTACGATGCGGCGCTTGCAGCGCCGGCGTGGTCCACGGCTGCTTTCAAGGCTGAAGGCTGGAAACCCGTCGCCTTGTTCGAACCGACAGCCGCCGCCTTCAAGCCGAACACCATGCCGCCGGTGCGCGTCATCCAGACGGTGCGGCCGCTGGCGGTGCGTGAACCCAAACCCGGCGTCTATGTCTTCGACCTGGGCCAGAACATCGCCGGATGGACACGCCTGCGCGCCAAAGGGCCGCGCGGCACGCGCATCACCCTGCGCCACAGCGAACTGACCGGCAGCGACGGCATGATCGATCCGTGGACCAACCGGCGCGCCAAAGCCGCCGACATCTTTGTGCTCGCAGGCTCCGACACGGCGGAGAGCTACGAGCCGCGGTTCACCTACCATGGCTTCCGCTTCATTGAAATCACCGGCTACCCGGGCGTTCCGACATGCGACGACGTGACCGGCTGCGTGGTGCATGCCGATGTCACCCCTGCCGGAAGTTTCCTTTGCTCCGACGCCACGCTCAACCAGATCTACAGCAACTGCCTCTGGTCGATGCGCGGCAATTTCATGAGCATCCCGACCGACTGCACGATGCGGGATGAGCGCACGCCCTGCCAGATGGATTCGCTCGCCTATGAAGACACCGCGCTCTTCACGTTCAGGATGAACAGCTACTACACCAAGTGGCTCGACGACATCGCCGGCGGGCGCGGCAACCCCGACTGGAACGGCGACACCGTTTTTCTGCCGTGGCGCCTCTACCTGCACACCGGGGACCGCCGCATCCTGGCCACCCACTACGCGAACATGCGCGCGTACATCGACGCGCTTCACGCCCGCACGCCGGATCACATCTACACCCAAGGGTTCGGCGACTGGTGTCCGCCCAACGATGGCTCGTGGCAGGGCTATCACGGCGACGTGACCGATGTCAACACCTGCCTCTACGCCGCGCTCGCCCGCATTGTTGCTGAGACCTCGGCCGTGTTGGGTCATACCGCGGAGCACGACACCTACACGCGGCTCTCCGAACAGATCGTACGCGCTTATCACGAGAAACGTTACAACACCGAAACGGCAACCTACGGTGACGGTTCTCAGACCACGGCGATTCTGCCGCTGGCGCTGGATGTCGCACCGCACGACACGCGTGAAGCCCTCGCGCGACGCTTGGTCGCGACTATCCGCGACACCAACAAAGGGCAGCTCGACACCGGCATCTTCGGCACGCGCTATCTGCTGGAGGTGCTCTGCGATATCGGCGAATCGGATCTCGGCCTTGACATGCTGACACAGCCCGAGTATCCGGGGTTCGGTTTTCAGATCGCGAACGGCGCCACCACGCTGTGGGAACAGTGGAGCGTCAAAGGCGGCATGAACTCGCACAACCATGCGATGTTCGCCGGCGTGGGCGCCGCGTTCTTCACGCGCCTCGCCGGCATCACCGCCCTGCGGCCGGGTTTCGACGAGATCGGCATCCGCCCGGTCATGCCCAAACGCCTCGCGTTTGTGAAGGCCGCGGTGGAAACCGTCAAAGGCCAAGTGGCCGTCCACTGGCGGCGCGGTGCAGACGGTCTTGTCGTGGAGGTCACCGTGCCAGTCAACGCGACCGCGCGCATCGCGCTGCCGGCGCCCGACGCGAAAGCCGTCACGCCCCGGGGCCCCCGCTTCGTCGGCATGGAGCACGACCGCGCCGTGTATCTCGCCGGCTCCGGCACCTATGAATTCCGCATCAGGTGACGTTGCCCGACACCTCCGGGATCTGCCCTTTTCACTGTCGCATGGACAGCCCCTCATCGAGTTGAGAGCATGTTGCCGACGAGCGCCGCGGCGACTTTCTATAAGAGCGGTGACCCCGGTGCGGTCCCGTATCTCGTCCGGCACTCCGGATTCGCATAGAGGAACTGCACCACCGTGGTGAACTGCTCGGCAAAGCCCGCTTCGCAAGAGCACAGGTAATACAGCCACATACGGATGAAGCGCTCATCGTACATCGCGGATGTGCGCGGCCAACAAGTCGTGCAGGCGATAGCCGTGCGATTACCCGCGCCCCTCAAAAACCGCTTGCATCCGGCGACGCGTAAGAGTACAAACTAACCCCGTCTGCATCGGGAAAGGAGGAGGCCATGTTCACAATCTATCGCTGGGAGGGCGGCGGCCTGAAAGAGGTGCCCGAGCTGACCGGCACATGCTGGATCAATCTGGCCGATCCCTCCACGGAAGAGATCTCCCGGGTCCAGGAATTGGCCCGGGTGCCGCGCGAATTTCTGACCGACCCGCTGGACAAGGACGAACGGCCGCGTCTCGAGATCGACGAAGGCGTCACGCTGCTCATCGTCCATGTACCCTACCATGAGCCGCACGAGAACCTGATCCCGTTCCACACGCTGCCGCTGGGCATCGTGCTGACCGACTCACACGTGATCACGATCTGCAACCGCCAGACGCCGGTCACCAGCACGTTCCTCGACCAGATCCGCCGTGTCTGTCCGCCTGAGGACCAGTTCCGGTTTGCGTTTCAGATTCTTTGGCACTCGGCGATCCTCTACCTGCGGTACCTGCGCGATGTCCGTCAGCGCGCTGACATGGTTGAACAGGACCTGCACGAATCCATTTCCAACGAAGCCCTGATGCGGCTGCTCAACATTGAAAAGAGTCTGGTCTATTTCACCACCTCGCTCAAGGCTAACGACATCCTGATCGGCCGGCTTGAGCACACGCGGCAGCTCGACATTCCCGACAAAGACCTGGACATTCTCGAAGATGTGGCCGTCGAATACCGCCAGGCGCTGGAGATGGCGACGATCCACAGCAACATCTTGACCGGCACGCTCGACACCTTCGCCTCGATCATCTCCAACAACCTCAACAACGTGATGAAGTACCTGACGTCCATCACGTTGGTGCTGATGCTCCCGACGCTCGTCGCCAGCATCTACGGAATGAACATTGAACTGCCGCTGCAGCACTCCCCGTACGCGTTCATCATGCTGATGGGGTTTTCGATTGTGATCTCGATCGCCGTCGCGCTGGTCATGGTGCGCCGTCGCTTTTTCTAAGTTCAGAAAGGATGCCGTATGGATTTTCTCAAAAGCAAGCACGCATGGCTGGCCGCTCCGCTGCTCTGGCTGGCCGGCGTCAGCGCCTTGGTCCTGGTCTGGGCGCTCGCCTCCCCCGAATGGATACAGGCCCACTTCGACCATGACGGCGCGTCTCCGGTCGAAGTTGCCACAATCGGGCTCTTTTTCTTCCAGATGGGGTTCTTTTGGCTGGTGCCGCCAATGCGCGCCTCCCGGTTGCGTCCGCTCTGGATCGCCGATTTTTCACTGCTCACCTTTTTCGCGATCTGCCGTGAACTCGACTGGCACAAGCTGCTGATCACCGCCTCCAACTTGCCGGGTGCCACGCGCGGCACCCCGTTCAAAATGAAGTTCCTCACCAACGCCAACAACCCGCTGGCCGACCGCCTGATTGTCGCCGCCTGCTTCGCGGTCGTCATCCTGCTTTGCGCCGGCACGCTGCTTTACTTTTTGCGCCGGCTGCTGACCGGTCTTTTCAAGCTGCACCCGGTCTGCTGGTCGATGGGCTTTTTCGGCGGCACCATCATCCTGATCCAAATCACGGACCGCCTGCCGGCCGTTCTTCGCAAGGATTTCGGCATCCGCATCTCAGAGTCCCTACACGCGCTCATGACCGCTCTCGAGGAGGGACAGGAACTGCTGCTTCCGCTTTTCGTTGTCATTGCGGTGCTGCAAGCCCACTTTATCTATAACAACGAACGTTCGGACAACGATCCGCTCGACCGCTTCAGAGGGCTGTAGTTCGAGGGAGATTGCCATGCGCGTGCTTGTGATCGAGGACGACAAGAAGATCCAAGAATTCGTCAGCCGCGGCTTGCGCCAGGAGGGCCACACGGTCGACGTCGCTTCCACCGGTACCGAAGGCCTCGCCCTCTGGGAAGCGCACCGTTATGACGCCGTCGTACTTGACATCATGCTTCCTGAAGTCGACGGTCTGCGCGTGCTCAAGCACATGCGCAACAACGGCGACCTCACCCCCGTGCTGGTGCTCAGCGCCAAAGTCGCCGTCGATGACCGCGTCTCGGGACTGCAATCCGGTGCCGACGACTACATGATCAAACCTTTTTCGTTCACCGAACTCTCCGCGCGCCTGCAGGCCATCACCCGCCGCACGGCCGCCCCGCCGGCCAAGGGCAAAAACGCGACGCTCTTGACTGTCGGCGACCTGCGCGTCGACCTGCTGCGCCGCACTGTCGTGCGCGGCGACAAGAAGATCGACCTGCAGCCGCGCGAATTCGCCCTGCTCGACCTGCTGATGCGCAATCCCAACCGCCCCCTGACCAAAACGCTGATTTTGGAGCGCATTTGGGACTTTACGTTCGACCCCCAAACCAACATCGTCGATGTTCTTGTCTGCCGCCTGCGCAACAAGATCGACGCCGGCTTCGACACCAAATTGATCCACACCCTGCGCGGAGTCGGCTATGTTTTCCGGATGGATCAGTAGGACATTCCGCTCCTACGCCTTTTATTTGTGCCTGGGCTACCTGGTGGTCTATGCGCTCTGCACCGTCATCATCTATGTGCTCACCAGCCGCGTCATCACCCAATCCGCGCGCGGTTTCGACCGGCAGGACGTCACCGCTGAAAGCGAAGAACTGGTCGAACTCATCAACCAGAACGCCGACGGCAACCTGCTGGCCGAGCAGGTGACGCTCGAACGCTATCCCCCGTCCACCATTTTCATCGTCCGCGTCATCAACCGCCGCGGCCACGTCGAGTACACAATCACCTGGCCCAAGAAAATCGACCTGCCCGACTGGCGCGCTTACACCCCGCCGCAAGGAACGGCATCGCTCCCTCCGGCCGGTCTCAGCGAGTATTACATCAGGCCCCTCGACCGCCACGTCCAAATCCAGACAACCCTGCTCAATGACGGCCGCGTGCTCCAGGTGGGCAAAGGGTCTTTTCTGGAGGTCGACCAGAAAAGTATGCTGGCGCGCTTGCTGCTGGTCTTCGCGCTGCTCTCAACCCTGTTTTCCATCCTCTCCGGCATCTTCATGATGGTGCTCACGCTGCGCCCCATCCACCGCATCACAGACTCCATGAGCCGCATCATCGAGACCGGCGCCTTTGAGACCGGCGCGCCCCCTGTGAAGAGCCTGATCGCCGAACTGGACACCCTCGGACGGCTCTTCACCGTCATGACCGAAAAATATGCCAACCTGATTCAGGCCATGCGGCAAACCATGGACAACGCTGCGCACGATTTCCGCACGCCGCTCACCCGGATCCGCGGCGCGGCCGAACTCGCCCTGAACGGACAAACCCTCCCGTCCGAATTGTCCGACACGCTGGCCGACATCATCGAAGACTGCGATCGCGCCAAACTCCAGTTGCAAAACCTGATGGACGCGCGTGAAATGGAGAGCGGCTTCGTTAAACTCAATACTCACCCTTTCAGCCTGACGCGCCTGATCGACGAGATCACCGACCTCTATTCGCTGGTCGCCGAAGAGAAGGAAATCGTCTTGCGCGCGTCTCCCGCCGCTTCGGAACTGATGATCCACGGCGACCGCACGCGCCTCGCGCGCGTGTTTGCCAATCTGATTGACAACGCCCTGAAGTATACGCCGCCGCACGGTTCGGTAACCCTCTCCTTTGAGGAAAACAACGGCACCGTCATCACACGCGTCCGCGATACCGGCATCGGCATCCCGAAAGACGAACTGGCCCTCATCTGGCAACGGCTCTTCCGCGGCCAGCAGGCGCGTGAAACCGAAAAAGGCCTCGGGCTTGGCCTCAATATCGTTCAGGTGATCGTTGCCGCGCACGGCGGCTCCGTATGGGCTGAAAGCTCGCCGGGACACGGCACCACCTTCTGCGTGACCCTGTCGAAGCATCCCGCCTGCCTATAGCTTCTCGTGCATGTTCCCGCCCAAACGGAAAGACGCGCGCACGAATCCATTCCATCGAGACGATGTTCCGCCTCACCGGAGGCATTGACGCGCCGACCATCGAACACGTGATCGCCGGTCTTCAAAAGTCCAAGTTCATCACGGTCGATACTGTGGGCAAGGTCACCTACAAAACCCCGTGACGTTCGAAAGACAAAAAAGACAACGCCTTGCGCCGCAAGGAATTGTCTAAAGCGATGGAGCGGGCGATGGGAATCGAACCCACG
>JAQUEX010000150.1 GCA_028684935.1 Kiritimatiellia bacterium
TATCCATGAGGAACGGGCCGAATATGAGACCGACGACCGGCGGTTAGCGGATTAGGATTACGATTAGGATTACGATTAAGATTACGAATAAGCAGGGTATCCACCAACAGAACTGCCATGCGCCCGGGAGCCCACACGGTACTAAGCGAGGACGGCGGGGGTTTCGCACAGGGTGACAAGCACGCCGTCACCTTTCCATCCCCGGAACTGGTACGCGGGCGTGACGAGGATGAGCACAAGGCGCTTTCCCATGTTTTGGAAGACTAACCAGCGGTTCCAAATCAAGATATCTTCGAGTTGCGAAGCTGCTGGATAGCGCGATAATGAGCGGTCGGGGCGGCGATCCTCGGTATTTCAAGCGAAATATTTCTTCGGCTTCCTTTTTTTGTTGCCCAATAAGGCTAAGTATAGTACCTTAGCCACATGAAAACAACCAGCGCCGGCGAAAGTCGGCACCATCGCTTGAGGGAGGCGTACCGGCGCGAGCTCGGGACACTCGGCCTGTTCATCGAGGGGACTCTCTGCAAGGTCCGGCGTCCGGGGCGCAAACCGCCCGCATGGCAGCTGACCTTCAAGCAGGCGGGCAAGACCCGCACGGTGTACGTGCCCGCCGAACTGGTTCCGGAGGTTCAACTGTGGGCAAAAGAATTCAAGCGGCTCAAGCAACTGATCCGCAAAGTCACGACGCAGAACCTGGCCATCATCCGCCGCCACACCGCCGTCCGCCGGGCCGAAAGCCGGGCCCGGCTCCTCAGTGCGAAGCGTTCGGGCGGCACCTGCGCCAGCTCGTCCGCCACTGCTTCCCGCTCCTGAACGCCTGGTTCGACGCGCTGCCGGATCACCGCCGCCAGGACCTGTGCACCTATGACGCCCGCCACCTCTGGTGGCAGATGCTGCTGACCTTCCTGCTGCGCGGCGGCTCCCGCAACGCTTTCGACGGCGACCGCAACACCGGCCAGATGCCGGCGAACGTCGCGCGGCTGTGCGGCCGCGACTGGGATGAGGCGCGCCTGGGCGCCCGCCGGACCGTCACCTGTTCGGGGAACGCCGTACGCCATGCGTCGCGGGTCGCCGTGTGTGCCGTCGCCGAGATACCCCTCCTCATGACGCGCCGTCTCATGCAGATGCGCCTGCTCGACGGCGGCCGGCTGTTCGGCCGCTGGTGGCTGATCGCCGTCGACGGAACCCTGCGGGACCGCGGGCGCGCCAAGGAGGCGGGCGGGGCGCGCCACCGCTATGTGCTTGCCGCGTCCCTGGTCGGCCCCTTCGGGCTGTCGTTCCCGCTGATGTCCGAGTTCATGGACATGCGCGATCCGGTGCGCGACAAAGAGGACTGCGAACTCAAAGCCTTCGGACGGCTCGCCAAGCGGCTGCGGGCCGCCTTCCCCCGTCTGCCCGTCTGCCTGCTGCTGGACGGCCTGTATCCGGTCAGGCCGGTCTTCGACACCTGCGCAGCGTACGGCTGGAAGTTCATCGCCACCTTGAGAGAAGGACGGCAGCCGCTGGCGTACGGCGAGGCTGTGCAGACGATGATGATGAGCCCCTCGAACTGCTCCCGCGGCCAACGCGAGGGGGAGGACGGGCCGGTCGACCAGACCCTGCGCTGGACCGGGGACGTCCCCTTCGGCGCACATGTGTTCAACGTCCTGTTCAGCGGCGAGATCAGCCCGAAGGCGGCAACCCTGTGGGTCTGGGTGACCAACCTGCGCCTGAGCCACGGGCGGGTCTACGCCATAGCCAACAACGGCGGACGCGCCCGCAACAGCGTCGAGGGCGTTTTCAATGTCGAGAAGAACGGCGGGTTCGGGCTGGAGCACACCTTCTGCGCCAACGAACAGGCGTCGCAGAACTACCACCTGATGATGCAGGTGGCCTTCATCCTTTGGCAACTGCTCGCCAAGGGCGTGCTGCACCGCCTGACACAGGCGTGCCGCAAAGTCACCGATGTGAAACTGGTCGAACTGCTGCGCACATCCCTGCTGTGCGTCCCCGTCACTGACGGCGCGCCGCCCTTCGGGCAACTGCGCTTCTCCTCAGCCTGAGAGGGGGCGCAGCAGGTCCTCCAGCCCGACCCCGCCCGCCTCCAACGACAAATTGACGCCTGCCGTAGACCGGCCGGATGGCCGCGCTTTACCCTTTAGGCCACCCCGCCCTCCCCCCTCGCGCTTCCCAGCATCCCGACCCCCTTGATTTGGAACCGCTGAAGACTAACAAGGCCACTCGGCACAGTCACTGAACGGTGATACAATTCAGAATTTTACAAATTCAAAATTCACAAAAATTGACGCTTGTTGCCGGCCTTCGCCACATGGCAACATGGGAATGTGAAATTCCAGGGCCGTATCAGATGAGGCATGCGGCAAATACGAGGGCGGATGATGACGGATCTTCGAAAAGGCCGAGACGTCTTTAAAGCTCTGGGAGCTGGGCTTCGATTCGTTCGGCACGGACTATCCGGAAGCGCTTTACAAAGCGGTTGAACTGCTGAAAGAAAAATCGAAATGAAGATCGCGATTATCGGTTCGGGCATGATGGGGAGCGCGCTCGCGTTCCCGGCTGGGGAAAACGGAAACGACGTGCGGCTCGTGGGAACGCCCCTCGACCGCGCGATCATCGAGGCGTGCCGGGCCACCAACCGGCATCCGAAGTTCAAGAAGAACTTCCCGGCAGGATGCAAATTCTATCAGATCGAGGAAATGGCGCAGGCCGTGAAGGACGCCGACTTCGTAATCGGCGGTGTTTCCAGCTTTGGCGTGGACTGGTTCGGCGAGGAAGTGCTGACAAAGCTGCCGGCGTCGCTGCCGGTCCTCTCGGTGACGAAAGGCCTGCTGGACACGCCCGACGGGAGGCTCCTGACGTATCCCGCAGTGTGGGAGAGCCGCCTCGCGGCGAAGGGCATCGCGCGCGACATCTGCGCGATCGGCGGCCCCTGCACGAGCTACGAGCTCGTCGCGCATGACCAGACGGAAGTCGCGTTCTGCGGTAAGGACGTGCCGGTTCTCCGGATGTTCAAGAAGGCGATGGCGACGCCGTACTACCACATCTCGCTTTCGACAGACGTGACGGGCATCGAGTCGGCGGTCGCGCTCAAGAACGGGTACGCGCTCGGCATCGCGCTCACGATCGGCCTCAACCAGAAGGCGTTCGGCCTCGATTCCGAGCTCCACTTCAACTCCCAGGCGGCGGTGTTCGGCCAGGCGGTGAAGGAGATGAAGAGACTCCTCGATCTGCAGGGCGCCGGCACGCTCGAGAACCTCTGCGTGGGCGCGGGCGACCTCTACGTCACCGTTTACGGCGGCCGCACGCGGCTCGTGGGCATCCTGCTAGGACGCGGCCTGAACATCGACCAGGCGAAGGCTGAGCTCAAGGGGGTCACACTTGAATCGCTCGTCGTCGCCGTCCGCGTGGCGCGCGCCGTGAAGGTCTGCTGCGCGGCCGGCAAGCTGAACGCAGCCGACTATCCGCTTCTCATGCACACGGACGAAATTCTCACCGAGAAGAAACCCGTGGACATCCCCTGGAATGCCTTCACGTTCGAAACGACTTGAGGTGTGACATGCAGCGCGGCTTCCGAGGAAGTGTTCGTTACCAACTCACTCCCCGAGGATCTGCAGGTCGTAGAGGGACCACCAGTTGTAATCGGCGTTGCCGGTCTGCACGATCTTGACGTGGCGCGCCTGGATCGGGAGCACGGGGATTGTCGTGAGCGCGCCTTCGCCCTTGCCAAGCCCCACCGGGCCGTACCACGTGACGCCGTCCAGGGAGGTGAAGATCTGGCACTCGCGCGGATAGTCGCCGCCGGACTTCGCCGCGTTCATTACGACCGCGTGCACCGTGTGCGGCGCGCCCAGATCCACCGCAAACCAGTCCCCCTGCTTCATGGCCTTGCCCGTTCCCCAACGCGTCGTCAGGTCGCCGTCGATCGCGTGCTCGGGGCGCTGGCCGCCCGCGCCGTTGAAGGCGCTCGCCTTCCACGCGCTCCGGTCAAGCGGCGGATAGCGCTTCAGATCCGGCGCGCCGTTGACGCGGATCTCGTTGATGGACCAGAACAAGCCGTCCTTGCCGGTCTGCACGATCTTCACGAAGCGGCCGGTTGTCGGCGGCAGCGTGATGGTGAACGTGCGCGCCTTGGGATCGCCTTGCACCACCGGCGCGCCCCACTGCTCGCCATCCTGCGACACGTAGACCTCGTAACCGCGCGGATAGTCGTTTCCTGTCGGCCCGGCGTCGAGATAGATCGTCCGGATCTCGCCCTCGTAGCCGAGGTCGACCATGAACCACTCGCCGCCGCGCATCGGGGCGCCGGTCGTCCAGCGCGTCTTCGGATCGTTGTCCAGCGCGTTGCGCTCCGCGCCGCGCACGCTGCCGGTCAGCACGAAGGCTGCGCCATTCAGCCCCTCGCGGATCTTCAGCGCCGCGCGGCAGGCGTCGGCCGACAGCGCGCCCTCCTGCATGAAGGGCCTCACGAAAGCCAGCGCCTCCGGGTGTATCAGCGCGCCCAACCCCTCGATCAGCACCCGCTTTTCCTTGGTGTCTTTGGCCAGATCCAGCGCCTCGCGGTAAAGGCTGAGCTTCTCTTTCACCGGCAGCTTGCCGGGCAGCGCCAGCAGGCGGGCGTAGCCGCCCAGGGCCGCGACGCGGCAAGCCTTATCCGGATCACTGCGGCTCGCTTCCCGCAGCGCCTGCAGCGGCTCGGCGGTCGGCCAGTACTCGGCCACAGCCTGAATAGCCGCGCGGCGAACGGTCACGTCGTCCCCCTTGGTTGCAGCGAGCAGCTCGGGCAGCGTCGCGGGTACGGCCATCTGCGCCAGCGCCGACAGAAGCGCGCCCCGGGCGCTGGCGGGCATCTCTTTCCGCAGCGCCTTCAGCATTGTGCCGGTCTGGACATTCTGGTCGGCGTTCGTTTTGGCCGCCTTCACCACGATGCGCTCCATCGCCCGCAGCCCTGCGGCGTCTCCGGTGTCGACGAGCAGCGCCACGACGTCAGACAAATCCTCGGCCCGCACCATGAGGCTGATCGCCTTGCGGGACTCCTCGGCCAGGCTGGCGTCCGCGCTGCGGGCGGCCGCGAACAGCACCTCCAGCGCGCCGCGCGCCTGACGGGCTCCCAGCACCTTGGCATACGTGGCTTGCACCTGGATATCTGCCGCCCGCATCTGACTCACGATCTCCTTTTCGACGCCGGGCCCGCTCATCACGCCGAGCGTCTTGCCGGCCGCCTTGCGTAGTGCGCGGTCCGCCTCAGGGGCCGAGGCCATCGCCATCACGGCCTTCACGGCCTGCCCGCCACCCAGCGACTCCAGCGCCTGCAGCGCCGCCAGCGAGACCTCGACGCTCGACCCCGACAGGACCGCCAGCACGCCCCCCTGGGCGGCCCGGTCGCCGCGGCCAGCCAGCGCCCCGAGCGCCATGATACGGTTCTGCTCCGGCATGGCCGGCAGCGCCGCCGCGGCCGCCGTCACGATCGCTTTGTCCGACATGTCGCGGACCAGCCGCGCCCCGGCGCGCGCACGCTCCAAGTCTGCGCCCTTGAGGGCCTCAACAGCCGCCTCGACGCCTTGGGAGCCAGCCGACAGGTTGCTGCCGTAGAAAGCCGCTGCCCGCACATGCCCAGCCGTCTTGGCGCCCAGCAGGCGCGCATAGATTTCCTGCGCAGCCTGGCCGCTGCCGTCCGTCCGCGCGCGGTCGGCGCAGGCCAGCAGCGCCCGGTCGAAGGCCGCGCGGGCTGCGCCCTTGGCACCGGCCTGCAGCGCCGACAGCGCCTGGGCCGCCTCTTTGCCGCCGATGTTGCCCATCGCCTCCGCGGCCACCGCCGCGGCGTTCTCACCCGTCGCGGCCACCTCGGCCAAGGCCGGTAGCGCTACGGGCAGGCGGCGCGCGCCGGTGAGGGCGGCGATTGCCAGCCGGTCTGCCCCGCGGGTCCGCTTGAGCGCCGTTATCAGCGCATCGTCCGCGGCCTTGCCCGGCATGCGGGCGAGCGCGTAGCGCGACCAGTTGCCGAGCGCCGGGTCGTCGATCAGCTTCGCCAACGCGGGCACGGCGTTGTCGGTGCCGGCCAGACTCAGCTTGCGGCAGGCCAGCGCGCGCCCGTCTGCGGTCGCCTGCGGGTTGGCCGCCACGCGCGCCAGCCCTTGGGAGAGCACCTCGCGGCGCTCCTGCGGATCGCGCAGGTGCTCGTCGACAAAGGCGTCGACCTGCTTGGCCACCGCGTCATTCGTGTTCAGCTTGTAAGTGGCGAGCTCCGCTAACATGCGCTCCATCCCGGCCGCGAAGGCCGCCGCGCGCGACTGCTTCAGATACCCCTCGGTCAGCCGCGAGCTGGGCGTCGCGTCGGCCGGCAGGTCTCCCAGCGCGTACTGGATGCCGTCGAGGTAGCACTGCAGGACCGCGGGGTTCCAGAAGATCTCGTGACGGTGCCCGAGCGAGAAGTAGAAGACGCGGCCTTTGCCGTACTCGTGAAGCCAGGCGACGGCGAAGTCCTTGTCCTTACGCTTGATGTTCTGCTTGTTCATGTTTGTCTTCGTCACGTCCAGGCTCATCAGCACGCGCAGCGAATCCCGGGAGTCGTTCCGGAAAGCGTAAATCTCATCGGTCACCATGAAGTCTAGGCCCTTGAAAGCGGCCAGCAGCGGGTGGCCGGGGTCATCCAGCTTGACGCCCACCTCCTCGCTCCAGGGGTGGCCGTCGAAATAGCCGCCGATCAGTTCGCCGTAGGCTGGCCACGTGTACAGGCAGTCAGTCGCCGCGTGAACGCCGACCAGCCCCTTGCCGCTGCGCACGAAGTCGAGGAGGCGCTGTTGCGCCCGCGCCTCGCGCGCCTCGTCGGCGCCGTCCAGCAGCGGCAGCCGGAGGGTCGTGTTGTTCATGACGATTGCGTCGAAGGTGTCGAACGCCGGCTTCTCGAGGATCGCGAGATCGTTCACGGCGGTGACCGAGAAAGCCCCGGTCTTGCGCCCCATGATGTCAAACGCTTGGGCGGCGTAAGGGATGGATGAGTGGACGAAGCCCTCGCACTGGTTGACGACCAGCACGCGGCGCGCGCGCTTCGGCTGGACCGTTGCGCGGGCTGGCGCAGCCTGTTCGATGCGCGCCACTTCATCGGCCGACGGCGGTTTGGGTTCGGTGGCCGCCCGGGTGCTCAGCGCGAGCGCGAAGGCGCATGCGGATAAGAAAAGAAGGGTGTTTTTCATGACGGTGTTTCTTTCCGGGACGAGCCCGCGCTAGACGGTGAGTGACCAGGGGGCGCGCATGCCGCGCGACAGGAGGCGCCCGGCGGACGGGTTGTCGACGAAGTTCATGGCCTGGGGGTTCCACTTGAGCGGCTCGTTCAGCCGGTAGACGATGGAGGCCAGCGAGCAGACCGTGATCGTGCTCAGCCCGACGTCGGCCGTGCAGATGCAGGGGCGGCGCGTGCGGATGCCCTCGAGCCAGTTGGTCAGGTGGTTGAGCGACTCGTAGAGGCGGAGGTCGTTGGCTCCCCACTTGTGCCGGATCAGCTCGGCGGGGTCGGTTTCTAGAAAGCCGCGGTTGACCCGGACGGTCCCGGTCTCGCCCACGAACTCGACCGCCGCCTGGCCGCTGGCGCCGCCGTGGGTCATGGGCGTGCCGTCGGCGTAGACGAACGTCAGCAGCTTGTGCTCGCTGAAGGCGGGCGGCCGGATCTCGACCGGGCCGTTGCCGTCCATCCCGAGTCCCCACTGGGCGATGTCGAAATGGTGGGCGCCGAAGTCGTAGATGCCGCC
>JAQUEX010000151.1 GCA_028684935.1 Kiritimatiellia bacterium
GTTCAAGCAAAGATGGATCAATCGGCACGTCTTGTGCTATGATTAAGAAGGTTTGCAAAGAAAAGGGTTCTCTCCATATTAAGGAGTATGAAAGATGAAGAGGCATAATTTCAGGTTGGTTCTGGCGGCCGTCGGGCTGGCCGTGGCGTCCGGGGGTGCGGTGGCGGCATCGGCGCCGTCGGCGGTGCGGCCGCCGGCCGTGACGACCAAGGCGCAGCGTCCGGCCGCGCTGCCGCCCTCGTTTGCGGCGGGGGTGTGGGACATGGAGGCGCAGGTCGTGCTGCCGCCGCTGGACGCGGCGGCGATCGAGGCTGAGGATGCGGCGCGCGTCGTTTCGGGCGAGAAGGCGTTGCGGATCGGGGTGGTGCGGCGGCTGGCGCGGCAGGCCGTTCTCGGCGAAGAGCAGGGGTCCTGGAGCGTGCTGCAGGACGGCACGCAGCTCTGGCGCCTGACGCTGCGCGTGGAGCAGGCCCGCGGGGTGCGCGTGCATCTCTCCGGCGTGGCGTTGCCGGAGGGTGGCGAGCTGTGGGTGTTCGATGCGGAAGATCCCGGTCAGGTGCGCGGTCCTTACACGGCCGCCACGCTGGCGGGACGCCATGCGTTCTGGGCGGGCGCGCTTTTCACCGAGACGGTGACGGTCGAGTGTGTCGTGCCGCGCGGGGCCGACCGCGCGTCGGCGGCGTTGACGATCGACCGCGTGGCGGACATCTACCGCGATCCCTCGTTCATCGTGAAGGAGGGAAGCTGCCACAATGATGTAACCTGCTACCCCGCCTGGGGGGCGGCGGCCAACGGCGTGGCCGGGATCGGCTCTTTTTACATGGAGGATTATCTGTTCTGCACCGGCTGTCTGCTGAACGATCTGGATGAGAGCACGTGGGTCGACTATTTTCTGACCGGCACCCATTGCGTGGTCAACCAGAGCGAGGCGAGCGAAGCGGAGTTCTACTGGTTCTTTCAGACGGCCACCTGCAACGGCGCGCCGCCCGCCGTGTCGGCCGTCACCGTGACCGAGGGTGGCGCCGACTATCTGGCGGGACGCACCCACCTGAACGGCAACGACTTTGCGCTACTCAGGCTGCGCACGCCGTCGCCGGACGGCGCAACGTTTGTGGGCTGGACCACGGATGCCCCGGCGGGCAGCGAACAACTCGCCTGCATTCACCATCCGGACGGCGCTTACAAACGCATCAGCTTCGGCCAGTTGGACGGCTCGACCGCCAACTATTGGTACGTGGACTTCACGGATGGCGCGACCGAGCCCGGCAGCAGCGGGGCGCCGCTCTTCAATGCCGCGGGCCAGATCATCGGCCAGCTCTACGGCGGCAGCTCCTCCTGCGAGATGGGTGGAGGCATCGACGTGTACGGACGTTTCGATGTGACGTATCCCGTGATCAGCGACTGGCTCTCCGGCGAAGGCGGTACGCCCGTGCCGGCAGCCGACCCGCCGTTCGGCACCTACTACGGACTGCTGTCGCGTGACCTGCCGTTTGCCGACGATGGCGCGAAGCCGGATGTCTGCGGCACCTTCACCCTGTCGGCGTCGCAGCGAGGCAGGATCACGGCTAAGGCACTGTTGCGGCAGCGGACGCTGAGCTTCAAGAGCAGCGGCTGGGAAGGATGGACGGACGACAACGATTTCTACGCGGTGATGCAGGCCAAAGGCGGCGAAGTCTTGGAACTTTACGCCAACTGGATCACGGCGTACGGCCGGATCAGCGGCGGCTCGCTGGGCGGCGAGGAGATCTGGATCGATGCGGCCTATCACGTGTTCGGCGACCGGCGCGATGCCGCGGCACAGGCGGATCTCGCGCGTCTGCGCGGCTACTACACGATCGCGCTGCCGGCATGGGATGCGCGCACGCGCGGCGCGGCCAACGAACTGCCGGGCGGCAGCGGCTACCTGACAATGACCGTCGGCAGCGGCGGCAGCGTCAAGCTGGCAGGCCTGCTGGCAGACGGCACGAAGGTGTCGCAGTCGGCGAAGCTGCTGCTGTTCGGCGACTACGGGACCCTGGCGTGCGTACCGTTCTTCCGGCCGCTCTACGGAAAGAAGGGGGCGGTCGGGGGCCTGATCTGGATCTATCCCGACACCCGGGCGGTGGACACCGACTGGTACCAAGAGTGGTTCGTGCGGTGGGACAAGCCCAGCGACGGGATGGACGGCTTCGAAGCCTTGCTCGCGCCCTGCGGCGGCTATTACGACAAGATTGCGCCCTTGGCGTCGCACTACCTATTGAGCGCAGAGACCAACGCCGTGCCGTACTATGTGTCGGGCCTGGGGGTGCTGCCGCAACCGGCCGCGCAGCCGCAATGGCTGGATGTCCTGGTCTCCGGCGCGCGCCTGAGCCTGCCGAAGGGTGTGAAACCGATGCTGGCCGGCGGCGTGTATGACTATTCAGGCGTGAACAGCGCCCTGGCCAAACTGAGCTTCTCTTCGCGCACGGGCATCTACAAGGGGAGCTTCAACCTCTATTACGACTACCCCTCCGGCAGCCGGCTGATGCACAAGACGGTCAAGGCGTCGTACGTCGGCATCCTGACCCAGACGCGCGATCCGCTGTTCGCGGGTTGGCCGGAAGGGCAGGGGGCATATCGGGTGACAGACCGCAACCCGCTCTTTAACCGCCGTATCCAGCGCGCCTTCTGGCTGGACCTCTACGCGGCACCATGATTTGACGGCGCGACGGCGCGCGTGCTACGATGAGGATTATCGGAACCCTGACATGCGCGAAAAAGCAGACAGCCAGTTGAACACGACCCTATATTCGTTGCCGTTGCGGCGCGAAGTCAGGGCCGTGATGCATTTCCTGCGCGCGCAGTCCGTCCCGGTGCGGACCGGACTGGATGTCGGCTTCACCAATGCGGGCGTCAGCCGTCTGTTGCGTTTGGTCGGCGGATACTGGATGACGGTCGAGCCGACGCAACAGCGCCGCACGCTGGTGGCGGCGGCCCTCGGGCAGGAGACGGTGCTCAATCTGGGCAAAGAGGGCGACCTGCCGTTTGAGGACAAGCAGTTCGATGCCGTGGTGCTCGCCCATGGCGTGCTGGCGGGAAGCGTGCAGTCGGCCGTGATCATCCGCGAGTGTCACCGCGTGCTCAATACCGGCGGCGTGCTGCTGTTGACCGTGGAATACCGCAAGTCGCTGGGACTGGCCGCGCTCTTGAACCGGCAGCGCGTGGTGTCAGGCGCAGGCGGGTGCTACACCGAAGCCGAAATCTTCCATCTGCTCAAAGACGGGTTTGACGTGCTGGGCTTCCGCTTCTCCTGCCGCTTCTGGGTGCAGATGGTGCGCCAGTGGGTCGACCGCCGCCGGACATCCGGCATCCGCGGCGCGAACAATGGCTGGCTGCGGGTGGTGTACGGGTTGGCCTGGCTCATGGATGTGCCGCTGTTCTGGACGCGCGGACACCAGATGACGGTCTGTGCGCGGCGCAAGGGCTGGCGCGCCAAGCATGCGCGCGTGCTGGGCGACCATACCCCGGTTTCCGACGCCATTCTCTTTAATCCACGTCGCGAAGGCGGCCATCTCTCGCTGGAAAAGTTCAAATGAAGGGTTCGCCCATGCCCCGTCTCCCGCGCTGTCTCTTCCGTCGCATACGGGTTGCGGCGTGCGGGCTCGTCGGCCTTGTCTGGCTCCACAGCCTTGGCTCCGTCCGCGCCGGCGAAGAGGCCGCCGCCGCGCTGGAAGATGTCCGCCGCGCCGTCGACCTGTTCGTGAACGCGCGGACCGCAGGCAGCACCGATGAGTTCGTGGTGGCGGTGGCGAAGGTCAAGGAGATGGCCGACGCGGGGCAGACCTTCTTTCGTTTTCTGCTGGGCGTGCATGCGGGGCAAGAGCCGCTCTGCGGCCTGTCGGATGAGCAGCGCACGCGCTATCTGGACGAGGGCCGCCCGCTGATGCGCGCGCATGCCCGGGAGGGGAATGCGCTGGCACAGTATTTGATAGGGCTGGACTGCGACTTCAACCTGAATAAGCCCGATGAGGCGCGCGATTGGTACGCGCGGGCCGCCGCGCAGGGTCAGGCCTTGGCGCAAAACGCGCTGGGACTTAAATATTATCTCGGACAGGGCGTGCCCCAGGACGACGACAAGGCGGGCGAGCTCTTCCGCCAGGCTGCGCTGCAGGGCGACCGCAACGGTGAGTATAACCTGGCCGCGCTCTACGCCCAGGGGCGCGGCGTGCCCAAGGATGCGGGCATGGCGTTCGTGCTTTACACGCGCGCCGCCGAAAAGGGCCACTCGAGCGCCATGAACAACCTGGGCTGGCTCTGTCAGGAGGGACGCGGGACCGAGAAAGATCTGAAGACCGCCGCCGCCTGGTACCGCCGGTCGGCCGAGTGCGGCAACGCCGACGGCCAGTTTAACTACGGGTTCGTCTGCGCGCGCGGGCGCGGCGTGCCGCGCGACCCGCGCGAGGCCGGGCTCTGGTTCTGGCGCGCCGCCGAACAGGGACACGCCGAAGCGCAGGTCAACATCGGCCTGCTCTATCGCGATGGCGACGGCATCAAACAGGATGACCGCAAAGCCCTCACCTGGTTCGCCAAGGCCGCAGAACAGCGCCATGCGATGGCGCAGTTTTTTATCGGCCAGATGTATGAGGAGGGGCGCGGCGTGCCGCAGGACTCCGAACGCGCCTTCAACTGGTACACGAAGGCGGCCGAGCAGGACAACCCGCGTGCGGTCAACGCGCTCGGCACCTTTCACTACCGCGGCGTTGTGGTCCCCAAGGACTATGCGCAGGCCGAGAGGCATTACCGGCGCGCCGCCGAGACCGGATTCTCCGCCGCGCAGAACAATCTCGGCATGCTCTACCTGCGGGGGGAGGGCGTGCCGCAAGATCATGCGCGTGCGGCGGAGTGGTTCGCGCGCGCCGCCCGGCAGGGGGCCGCCGAAGCGGCCTACAACCTGGCCGCCCTCTATGAATACGGCCGGGGTGTGGAACCGAGCCACGTCCGCGCGGTCGAGCTGTTCAAACAGGCCGCGCTGCAAGGCCATGTCGCGGCCGCCGAGTGGCTCTTCAAAAACGGCTACACCGCGTGGGTCGAGCGTATCCGCGCCGAACGCGGGGAACGCGCGTCCACGCATTAACGGCCGGGGCGCGGACGGCTCCCGTCCGCGAAAGCGCACGACAGCTTCGGCATCCCGGTTCGGTCCGGCCGCTCGCTCTCCCGGCGTCGCCTAGCCTCAGGGCGCCGGGACCGGAACGGAGACGAGCCACTCGGGATGCTCGCGAACCCCTTCGGCTTCCTTGATCGGCCAGGTCGCACGCGCGGCGTCCGCGTACGGCCCGATCCGGTCGAACGGGATCGGCGCGAAACCCAGACGCAGCGCCGGCGAGTCGGGCTTGAGCCGGAAGTCGCCCTTCGCGGCATCCTCGAAGAGCGGGTCGGCCACGACCGATGCGGCGTCGGCGCCCGCCATCTGCCACGCCTCCCATTCGGTGGCCGGCTGCATCTCTTCCAGACGCAGGCCGCTGATCTCGGCCGCACCCTGGGCTGATTGAAACTGGAAATGCAGCGAGAGCGCCTTCACCCGCTCGTCATAGCCGGCCTCGCCCGGCTTCGGCAGATAAAAGGAGGTCTCGCAGGCGTAAGCCTCGCTCGCGGTGCTGATGTCCGACATGTCGGCGCGTTTCAGGAAATCGCGCGCGCCGAAGGCCTTCCACAGCCCTTGGTTCTCGCACACGAAGCGCGCCGACAAGGCGCCGGTCGCCGCTTCGTGGCGCAGTCGGAACGAGAGCCGGTAATGCTTGCCGGCCGCCAGTTCAAACGGCGCGGAACGGATGCAGGTGTACTTGATGTAGCGTTGCGCGGCATTGAAGGCGCCCGGCAGCCGCAGCGTGCGCACGCCCTCTTTCTCCAGCACATCGGCCTTCAGATCCGGCAGGGTTTTGTGGTACCAGAACCAGTCGGCCACCGTCGTGCGGGCGGGATCTTTCGCCAGCTCGTCCGGCGTCAGGCGGCGCGCGAAATCACCGTTCGGGATCGATGCGGTCAGATCGGCCAGCACCTGCTTGACGCCCTGCCGCCCCGTCTTGACCGGCACGCCGCCGCCGTTCCAGACGAGGTTGGAGTTGATGAGGTTGTGCGCGAGGTTCACGCCGTTCTCGCGCACGTAGGTGGAGCCGGGCTGGTTCGGGTAGTAGAAGATGTTGCGCGTGATGCGGTTGCCGCGCATGACGGTGCCGTCCGGCAGGAAAGGGGCCGCCGGCGACACGTGCATGCCGCGCATCGCACCCCACGCGGGGTTGGCCATCAGCCGCTCGTAGTCCTTGAGCATCTTCGGCTGGCGGTCGCGCAGGAACACCCCTTGCGGCGAGTTGTTCCAGGTCTGCAGCGAGAGCTGATGCGTCTTGCCCTCGGGGCCGGCGTTGTGCGCGAAGATGTTGTTGTAGATGTGGTTCTCGCGCGCGTTGTGCAGGTGCATCGCGCCGACCTGGCAGCGCTCGACGATGTTGCCGTACACGTCGTTGCCGCAGCCGCTCTCGTCCAGATAGATGCCCCAGGCGAAGACGAAGAACTTGCCGTGATTGTTGAAGCCGATGCTGTCGGAGCAGTGGTTGTAGCGGATCGTCTGCCAGCCGCCGCACCAGCCGCCGGTATACGTGCAGCCGGTGTCCTCCATCTCCAGGTTGCAGTGGCGGATGCGGTTGTACTCCAGCGTGTTGAGCGCACCGCCGTGAAAGATGCCGCAGCGCGGCATGTCGTGAATCAGGTTGTGCGCGACGCGGATGCCGACACCACCGAGCATCACGCCGATCCCGTGCCGGTTGAATTGGCCGACATGATGGATGTAGCAGTTGACGACCTCGTGGTCACACCGCTCCAGCTTCTGTTGGTCGCCGCCGTGCACCGAGACGCCGTGCCCGCCGATGTTCCAGATGTCGCAGCCGCGCACCGCGCAGGCGCGCCCCTTGTTGATCGCCACCGCCGACCCGTGGAAGTAGCCCAGATCGTGGATCAGGCATGCCTCGACGACGGCCCGCTCGCATTCTGTGAAGCGCAGCGCGTGCTGCTCAGCGCAGCTCAGCTCAAGCCCGCGGACGCGCGCGTGATGCGTCTGGTGGAAGGTCAGGATGTCGTTGACGGTCGGCGCCGTCACCGTGTCGCGGGCGAGATCCGCACCCGCCGGCGGGATCAGATAGAGTTTCCGGTTCGCGGTGTCTTGCCACCACTCGCCGGGCGCGTCCAGTTCCTCACGCAGCCCCATCAGGCAGAACCGGTCCTCGGGCCGCGCGGCGTAGGGCATCTTGTTCTGCAGCGTGAAGGTGCGTGTCGCCGGATCGTATGCCTTGATCCGCTCGATGCGGTTCCACCAGTTGTAGCGCGGAAAGATGCAAATCTCGCCTTCCTGCCGGTTCGACCACGCGCGCGCGTCGCTCGCCCGCAACACCACCGTGTCGGTGCGTTCGCCCTCGATGTCCTGATACATCGGCGGGCGCTTGCCGTCGACATACGCCCAGCCGCCTGAATACGGCAGCGCCGGATTCTCGTTCGGATAACGCGCCCAGATCAAGCGCCGGCCGTTCAGATAGAGCTGCCGGAACGGCGTCTTCAGGCCCAGCGGCGCAAGGTCCGCCACAAACACGTCGCGTCCGTTGAACGTGCCGGGCGTCCAGCCGGTCAC
>JAQUEX010000152.1 GCA_028684935.1 Kiritimatiellia bacterium
GAGCGCGGCGCACAGATCGTGCGCGGCATCGCAGCAGAGGGCATCGACACCGCAGGCGTCAAGATCCGTAAGAACGCCGAATCGCCGGCCGCTTTCTGCTGGATCGAACAGCAGAGCGGCAAGCGCAGCATCGCCTGGACACGCGGCACGGCCCGTCCGCTCACGCCGCGCGAACTCGGCCGCGATCAGATCCGCGCCTGTGACGTGCTGCATCTCGACGGCCACCAGACACAGGCCGCGCTCGCCGGAGCCGCCTTCGCGCGCAAACACGGCGTGTGTGTCTCGATCGACGCCGGCACGCTCGTGCCGGGCATCGACGACCTGCTGGTGCTGAGCGATATCGTCATCGCTTCAGAACGGTTCGCGGCCCGTTACACCGGTTCGCGTTCACCCGAGACTGCGGTCCGCAAACTCTTTGCCGCCGGACGCCGTTTCGCCGGCGTCACGCTCGGCAAACGCGGTTCGATCGGTTTCGACGGCACGCGCATCCTGCACTGCCCGCCTTTTGAGGTCCCCCGTGTGGTCGACACGACCGGTGCGGGCGACACCTACCACGGGGCCTTCGCCTTTGCCGCCGCGCAGGGTAGACCCTGGGAAGCCTGCATGCGTTTTGCGACCGTGGTCGCCGCGCTCAAATGTACCCGTCTCGGCGGACGGACTGCCATCCCGGACCTGCGGACTGCCGAGCGCCATCTGAAGGACTTTGAAAACACACGATGTGACGTAACCCGCACACGGAGCGTCCGTCATCAGAAAGCAAGATCATGAACACCTACCTGAAACACTACACGAATCAAGGACCGTTCACCAAAATCGCCTCGATCGGCGACGGCGATCTGAAATTGACCGAGTTCGGCATCATCACGCTCAAGGCGGGCGAATCGTACACGGCTGAAACCGGCGCGTTTGAAGTCGCCCTGATCGTGCTGGGCGGCACCTGCGCGGTTACCGGCGAAGGCTTCGCTTTTGCGAAAGTCGGCGCACGTAAAGACGTCTTTTCCGGCAAGCCGCACACCGTCTACATTCCGTGCGGCACCGCCTACACCGTCACCTGCACAACCGATGTCGAAATCGCCTGGGCGGCTTCGCCGTCCGACCTAAAGACCGACGCGTATGAGATCACGCCCGAGCAGGTGAAGGAAGCCCATATCGGCAAGGAGAATTATCAGCGCGACGCGCTGCTCATGCTGACCGACGCTTTCCCTTCGCGCCACCTCTTTATCGGCGAGGCTTTTGTCCCCTCGGGCAACCACGCGAGCTATCCGCCCCACCGCCATGATTTCGACAACCTGCCGGTCGAAGTGGACATGGAAGAGGTCTACTTCTTCCGCTTCAATCCGGCGCAGGGCTACGGTATCCAGAAAATTTACACGGATGACCGCTCAATCGACTTCACCTGCACGGTGCAACAGAACGACACGACGCTCATCCCGCGCGGCTATCATCCTGTGATCAACGCGCCGGGTTACACCATGTACTACCTCTGGATCATGGCCGGTCCCAACCACCGCAAGTTCCTCTCGTTGCCTGATCCCGACCACAAATGGATTCTCGGACAATGAAACACGATCTCCTGCTCGGCATCGATTTCGGCACGGGCGGCTGCAAAGTGACGGTCATCGACCCGTCCGGTGCCGTGGTCGAAAGCGCGTCCGGCGAATACCCCACCCGCCACCCGCGGCCAGCCTGGGCGGAACAAGATCCCGCCGATTGGTATCGCGTCATGTGCGGTGTGCTCAAGCGTCTTAAGCAGCGGCGCCGCATCGCGGCCGTCGCGCTTGACAGCTACACCCACGGCGCGGTGCTGCTCGACCGCAGCCTGAGTGTGGTGCGGCCTACCATCATCTGGACCGACCAGCGCAGCGTCAAGGAGTGCGCGGCCCTGAAGCGCGATCACTTCGACCTGATCTTCAAGACCGCCTTCCAGGCGCCGACCCCGACCTGGACGCTGCCGCAGATGCTGTGGCTGCGCAACAACGAGCCGCGCGCACTGAAGCGCACGCGCCACATCCTGTTTGTCAAGGACTACGTGCGCTACCTGCTGACCGGCGAAATGGCCTGCGACAGCGTGGAGGCGCAAGGCACGCTCTTCTGGGACATGCGAGCCGGACGCTGGTCGGACGCGCTTTGCGACCTGGCCGGCATCCCGCCCGCCGCCCTCCCCCGCATCGGACGTCCGACCGATCTGACCGGCGTGATCACCGCCCGCGCCGCCGCCGACACCGGCCTGCGCGCCGGCACGCCCGTCATCCTGGGCGCCAGCGACTCGGCGGTCGAAGACTACGCCGCCGGCGCGGTCGCGCCCGGCCAGTGCGTGCTCAAACTCGCCACCGCCGGCAATGTCAATGTGATGACCGCCAAAGCCCGGCCGCACCGCGAGACGCTGACCTATTCGCACGTCGTGCCCGGCCTCTGGTACACCGTCACCGCCACCAACGCGGCCGCCGTCTGCCAGCGCTGGTACCGCGACACCTTCTGCGCGCCGGGCACCTCGTACGACGCCATCGACGGCGAGGCCGCCCAAGCGCCGCCCGGCAGCAACGGCGTCTTCTTCCACCCGTATCTGCAAGGCGAGCGCTCGCCCTACTGGGACGCGAATCTGCGCGGCAGCTTCACCGGCCTGAGCATGGCCAACACGCGCGGCGACATCGCCCGCGCGCTGCTGGAGGGCGTCGCCTTTTCGCTGCGCGACTGCTACCGCACCATCGAGAAAATGAAGCTCTCCGTCCACGAATTCCTGCTGATCGGCGGCGGTGCCAAGAGCGCGCTCTGGAGCGACATCGTCTGCGATCTTTTCAACGCGCCGGTCAAGTGCCCCGCCTGCTGCGACGCCTCATTCGGCAGCGCCCTGCTGGCCGGCGTCGGCACCGGCATCTTCGCGGACGAAATTTCCGCAGTCAAACAATGCCTGCGTTTCGACCGCGAACTGCGGCCGGACCCCGCCCGTGCCGCCTTTTACAACGCGCGCTTCGCGCACTATCGTTCCATCCACGATGCGATGTCCGGCTGCTACCGAGGCCTCGCACCCTAACCCAAAACTTGAGCGTTGAACGTTGAACGTTATCCCCTCCCCTTACAACCTTACAGCCTATTCCCCTTACAGCCTTCCAAAGGAACAACCATGACACCGAAAAACTACCTCTACGAGATGATTCGTAGCGAGCTGACCTGGGCGGTCGGCGACGAACACGTGCAGACCAACGACGCCGACAAACTCGGCCATTCTATTGATTACTACTGGGTGCCGGAGTGCTGGCACGACCGCGGCGAAAAACCCACGCCGCCGGACTTTGTTGTGCATCCGGGGACCACGAAAGAGGTCGCCGAGATCCTCAAGATCGCCAACACCCACAAGATTCCGGTCATCCCTTGGGGCGGCGGCTCAGGCTCGCAGGGCGGCGCTCTGCCGATCTACGGCGGCATCGTGCTGGATATGAAACGCATGAACAAGGTGCTGGAGATCGATCCGGTCTCCATGACCGTCACCGCAGAAGTCGGCATCAACACGCAGCATTTAGAGTGGGAGGTCGAGAAAGCCGGCTACAGCACCATGCACTTCCCGGCCTCGATCGCCTGCGCCACGCTCGGCGGCTTCATCGCCCACCGCGGCACCGGCGTGCTCAGCACCAAGTACGGCAAGATCGAGGACATGATCATGTCCCTTGAAGTGGTCACACCGACCGGTGAAATCATCAACACCCTGCCGGTGCCGCGCCACGCTTCAGGACCGGCCCTCACCGAACTTTATCTCGGCAGCGAAGGCACACTGGGCGTCGTGACGCGTGCGGTCATGAAGATCCACCCGATCCCGGCCTCGCGCAAGTTCCACGCCTTCCTCTTCGAGACCATGCACGACGCCATGACGGCCGGCTCGAAAATCATGACCAGCCGCCTGCGGCCCTGCGTCATCCGCCTCTACGATGAGACCGAGACCGCCAAGCTTGTCAAGCGGGTGCTCGGTATCGACCGCAAAGGCGCGTATCTGGTGTTCGGCTTTGACGGCCCGGAAAAGATCGTGGATCTCGAGCTGGAAGAGGCCTGCGCCATCTGCGCGAAAACCGCCAGCGAAGACCTAGGCACCGAAGCCGGGCAGACGTGGTGGGACCATCGCTACAAATTCTTCTACCCGCCTTACATGTTCCACATGCCGCAGGCTTTCGGCACGCTCGATACCGTCGCCACCTTCTCCAACATCGAGAAGGTCTATTGGGCCATGAAAAATGTCGTGCAGGAAAACTTCCCGCAGGCCACCTTCATCGGTCACTTCTCGCACTGGTACGACTGGGGTTGCATGCTCTACGCGCGCTTCATCATCGACGAACCGCCCAAGGACCCGAGCGAAGCGATCGCGCTTTACAACCGCATCTGGGACATGGCGATCCGCGCGGCGATCCGCGAGGGCGGCGTGATCAACGAGCACCACGGCGTGGGCCTCAAGCTCGGCCGCATCATGCGCGATCTGTACGGGCCGGCCTTCGGCGTGCTGGAGTCGATCAAAAAGACGCTGGACCCCAACAACATCATGAACCCCGGCAAAATGGGCTTCCCCGGAAAAGGAATTTAACATCATGCATATCGAAAAAAACTTGGATGTGATCAACGCCTGCCGCTTCTGCTTCATGTGCAGGCATCTCGACCCGGTGGGGAACGTCACCTTCCGCGAAGCGGACACCCCGCGCGGCCGCGCGCTGATCTGCGACCGCATCCGGATGGACGCGGCCAACCTGTCGAATGCCGATTTCATCGACACGCTCTACCGCAGTGCGCTGAGCGCCGCCAACCGATTCCACTGTGTCAGCAGCTACGACGAAACGGGCCTCGTCCTGGCCGCACGCAAAGACATCGTTGAGGCGGGTCTCGCCCCCGTCGCGGTGGCCGCGCTGGCCAAGACGCTGGAAAAGGCCGCCTTCAGCGTCAAAGGCAAAGGACGCGCGCTTTACTTCGGTCCCACGCCCGAGTTGTACAAAGGCTGCGCGACACTCACCGGCGGCGATCCGGGCAAAGCGTTGGCGGTGCTGGGCTTTGAGGCCGCTTCGAAAAAGGTTTTCGCCCGCTTCAAGAAAGCGGTCGCCGCCAGCGGTTGCAAAACCCTGGTGGTGGCGGAGCCCTCGGCGTTTGAGTTCCTGCACGGCAACGTGCCCGGCGTCAAAGTGGTTCATTGCGCCGAGGTTCTCAAGGATCAAGGCGTGAAAAAAGCCCGAGCGCGCAAGGCGGTCTATCTGGAGAGCGATTTCCTCAAGAACTACTGCGGCAATCCCTCTGCGGCCCGCGACCTGCTCGCACAGGCCGGCTACACGCTTCTTCCCTTCGGCACCAACACCGAAGAGTCCTACGCGGTCGGAGAAGGCGCCGTGGTCTACGACACACTCTATCCGGAGCTTGCCGAGCGGCTGTGCCAGCGCGTCTACGCTTTGGCCGAAGGGCTCGCGAAAACCCGTTTCATCACGGCGTCGCAGACCGTGAAAGACACCTTGAAGAAATACAACCCCGCCTTCGACGTCATTACGCTTGAAGAGGCGGTATCCCTGTCGCAGGCCTAAGCGTCCCTTCGGTCGCTTCAGTCACTTTTGTCACTTCAGTCCACCATAAGGAAAACGCACACATCATGAAAGCATTCAAAGTCGGATTCATCGCCTTGACCAAGGCCAGTTGGGCTACGCCCGAAATCGACAACCTGCGCAAGACCGCGCTGGCCAGTCTCAAGACACTCCCCTATGAGATCGTGGACGGCAACGGCCTGACCACGACGGCGGCCGAAGCCTCCGCCCTCTGCACGGACCTGCGCAAACAGGATGTCAGCGCCGTCGTCGTGTTCATGGCGACCTTCCCGGTCGGCGCGATCATTCCGGTCATCGCCAAAGAGCTGCCGGTGCCGGTGGTGCTGGTCTCCACGCCCGAAAAGCCGCAGGCCGGCGGCATGTGGACGCAAAACTCCTTCTGCGGTTCGAACATGGCCGTGCACACGCTGCGCAAGCTCGGTCGCAAGAACACCTTCGTCTTCGGACCGGCCGACCAGACCGGCGAGCTGGTGAAAAAGCCGCTGACCCTCATCAAGTGCCTCTCGGACCTCGCGGCCGCCAAGATCGGGCTGGTCGGCGGACGCGTCCCCGGCTTCTACACGTCGAACTGCGATGAGATGCGCCTGCGCGCCAAGATCGGCAGCGAAGTCGAGGTGATCGACATCATCGAGCTGGTCGACACCGCCAAAAAGCTTTCGGCTGAAGAGGCCGCGCGCGGCGTCGAGGCGGTGCGCAAAACCGCGTCCACCTGCTGCGCCAAGGTCGAAAAGGAGATCGAATCCGGCGGCCGCATGTACGAAGCCTTCCGCAAGACGGCGGCGAAGTACAATCTCAGCGCCTTCGCGGTCCGCTGCTGGCCGGAGTGGTCGGACATCTTCGGTATCGCGCCATGCGCCGTGCTCGGCATGCTCAACAACGACCGCATGGTCAGCAGTTGTGAAGGCGATGTGCTGGGCGCGGTCCTGATGCAGATGGAAACCTCGTTGAGCGGCGGCATTCCCTTCTTCGCCGACCTCATTTCGTTCGATTACGAGCAGAACACGGCGGTGCTCTGGCATTGCGGCGCAGCCCCCTCCGCCATCTGCCGCAAGTTTGAAGAGACCACGCTCAACCAGCATTTCCGCGTGGACGGCGGCAACAAGAAGGGACTCACGAACGAGTTCTCGATGAAGGCCGGACCGATCACCCTGGCGCAGCTCGATGAGGACGGCGACGGCTACCGCATGCTGATCGCCAAAGGCAACGCGCTGGACACCGAGCCGTTCATCCGCGGCAACCCGCTGAACGTCCGGTTCGACTGTTCGGTCGAGCGGCTGATCAACACGATCATGACCGAGGGCTTCAAGCACCACTACTCGATCATCCACGCCGACATTGAAAACGAGCTGATCGAACTCTGCCGCTGGCTGGGCATCACCCCCGTGCTCGTGAAATAAGGAACACCATGCCTCTTGTCACGTTTAACGATATCCTGCCGCAGGCCCGCGCTGAAAAGCGGGCCGTGGCTGCCTTCAACGTCGCCAATCTGGAGACCGTTCTCTCGGTCTTCAAGGCGGCCGAAGCGCTGAAGGCACCCGTGATCATCCAGGTGTACCAGCGCCTGTTCAAAGACGAGCGCGCGAGCCTGATCGCGGCCATGGTGACGCGCCTGGCGTCAGAGTCCGACATCCCTGTGGCCCTGCATCTGGATCACGGTGAATCGCTGGAACAGCTTCGCTCGGCGATCGCGATCGGCTACACCTCGGTCATGATCGATGGTTCCAAGCTCTCCTTCGCAGAGAACATCGCGCTCAGCGCCGAGGCCTCGCGTATCGCGCATGACGCAGGGGTCACGCTGGAAGCCGAAATCGGGCACGTTCCCTTCGGCGACGGCGCGATCGAGCTATCCACCGCCGCAGAGGCCGAGGCGTTCGTCGCGAAAACGGGCATCGACGCGCTGGCCATCTCCATCGGCACGGTCCACGGCTTCTACAAACAGGCCCCCGTGCTGGACATCGGGCGCGCGCGGGAGATCGGCGAGAAAGTCGGCATCCCGCTTGTTCTGCACGGCGGCAC
>JAQUEX010000016.1 GCA_028684935.1 Kiritimatiellia bacterium
GTATTGTCTCGATGCTGGCGGGCTTGATCCGCAGCACGTCCGCTGATCGTATCCATGAGGAACGGGCCGAATATGAGACCGACGACCGGCGGTTAGCGGATTAGGATTACGATTAAGATTAAGATTACGATTAAGCAGGGTATCCACCAACAGAACTGCCATGCGCCCGAGGCGGTCGGAACGGGTCAGGCGTAGAGCAGGCAGGCCCGGCGCGTGCGCGCAAACGCCTGCCGGTCCCGCCGCCACTGCCGGAAGAGCGCGGGCAGCGCCGCGCCATTCTGCATCGACCGCCGCACGTGGTCGGTGGCGTAAAGGCTGTCAAACCACGCCGGCCGCACGCCCTTATGGCGCCAGACACGCGTCGCGCCGTACATGTCGCCGAGCGCGCGCAGCACGCGCAACGAGGCTTCGGCCGGCCGCACGCGCGCGGGGTCGGTGACGGTCAACCGCACGCCGTCGAGCTCGCGTCCCGCATAAGCGCCCGCGCCCGCCACGTAGCGGTACGGGTGGAGCGTCATGCCGGGCAGGGGCGTCTGCGCCAGCCGTTCGCAAAAGGCCTCAGCCCGCAGCCAAGGGGCGCCCAGTACGCGGAAGGCGAGGTTGGTGCCGCGGCCGCAATCGATGCCCGGCAGGGCTTCGGTGAAGACCGTGGCCGCATAGGTCATCGCGCTTCCCCAGGTTTTGATGCCCGGCGAGGGCGGCAGAAAGGCGGGGCGCGCGCCGTCCCACGCGGCGTCGTCGCGCCGCCAGCCGTCCATCGGCACCACCTGCAGGCGCAGCGTCAACCCGAGCGCGTCACGCAGCCAGAGCGCGGTCTCGGCCGGGGTCATGCCGTAGACCAGCGGCAGGGCGCAGGGCGCCACGAAGCCGGTGAAGCGCGGGTCGGGCATCGGACCGTCCACCACGTGCGGCAGCGGAATCGGGCGGTCGGTCACGATCACCTCCACCCGCGCCGCCGCGCACGCCTCCAGCATGTTGCGCAGCGTGGCGAGATAGGTGTAGCAGCGCACGCCCAGATCCTGCAAGTCGCAGATCATGACGTCAATGCCGGTCAGCATCTCGGGCGAAGGCGAGCGGCGCTCGCCGTAGAGCGCGTGCACCGGGATGCCCCAGTCCGGATGGCGCCGCGTGTAGGTGTGCTCGCCGGCGCCGGCCTGGCCGAAAAAGCCGTGTTCCGGTCCGTACAGGGCGCTCAGGCGCGTGCCCAGGGCGCGGCGCAGGAGCTGGGCCGAGGTCGCGCCGTCCGCCGTCAGGGCGGCCTGGTGGCTGAGCAGTCCCACGCGACGGCCGCGCAACAGGTCGAAACGCCTGGCGCGCAGGACATCGATGCCGGTGGTCATCGGCCTTTGTCTCCGCGGCGCAGCCGGTGCGAGAGCACGGCCAGACTGGCCGCGAGATCCTCACGCTTGATGATGACCTCCGGCGGTACGGCGATCTGTACCGGCGTGAAATTCCAGATGCCGCGCACGCCGCCCGCGACCAGTGCGTCGGCTACACTTTGCGCCTGGTCAGCCGGCACCGTGAGGATGCCCAGCACGACCTTCAGGCGGCGCACGGTTTCGGTGATCTGCGAGGCAGGATAGACCGGAATGCCGGCGATCAGGCTGCGCCGCTTGGGGCTGACATCAAACGCGGCGAGAATCTTGAAACCTTGGTCGCGGAAGCCCGGATAGCCCAGCAGCGCCGAGCCCAGACGACCGGCGCCGGCCAGCACCGCCTCGGTGGGCGCGTCCCAGCCCAAATAGTTTTCGATCGCGTTGATGATCTCATTCAGCGGAAAACCGAGCCGCGGCTTGCCGCGCACGCCGGTCTGCGATAGATCCTTACGGACGACGATCGGATCCAGCGACAGAGCCTTGGCGACCACCGCGCCGGACGCGTAGATGTCGCCGCGATCTGCCATTTCGCGCAGCACGCGCAGGTAAAGGGGGAACCGCTTGACCATCCGGTCGCCGATTTCGCTTTTTTGAGCCCCGCTCATGGTGCATCCTCATTTTGTGAACCGTTCGTCATTCAATTTCGATTCGTATGGTAACGTATTCCTTCGCGGCACGGAAGGGTATTTCATCCAGAGGGCGGATGCGGCGGCTTCAACGCAGGTCGATGACGCGCTCCGGCTGGCCGGGGAGCTGCGCGGTGATGCGCACGGCCGCGTCCGGCGCGCGCACCGGATAGAAGCTCGCCTCGTACGGGAAGCGCTCGCAGACGCGGGTTTGACCGTCGCACGTGAAGGTCACCCGAGCGCCGGGAGTCGGATCGGCGGTGAGCACGGCGTAGACGGCGTCTTTGCCCCACGGCGAGCGGATCGTGAAGGCGTGGGCCTTGCCGAAGGCGCCGGCATCAGCCGTGCGGTGCGAGGACGCGAGCGGCTGCGATGCGGGAAAGGCCGCGCGCGTGTCGGCGGGATAACCGACCGTGACCATCGAGAGCGGCGCGATCTCGACCGCGAAGGCACCCTCATTTAAAGCCGGAGCGGGACGGGCGGACGCCTCCCGGGCCGCCCGGAACGGATCGGCATCGCCTTCAAACAGGAGGCCCTCGCCGGCGGCGACGCCGCTCTTCGCTGTGTCGAGCCGCACGCGCACCGTGCGCCGCGCGCGCGTCTGGTTCATCAGCATCACCCAGAAACGGTCGGGGCTGCGCGCCGCCAGCCAGTCGGTTTGCAGGTCGGTCGTCACCAGGCCTCGCTCGATCCAGAGCACGGCGCTGCGGTCGTTGTAGACGGTTCCCGGTTCGGCGGTGTAGACGCGGTTATTGAACCAGGCGTAGTTCTTCTGCTTGACCCAGGGGAAGGTGATCCGGCCGCCGGAACGCGCCTCGGCGTCAGCCACGAGATAGTCCATGGCAAAGGCGTAGTGCACCGGGATGTGGTGGTAGTAAATGCTGGTGATGTCGGGGCCGGCGTAGGGGTAGTCGGGGTCGTGGACGCGGTCGGTGAAGCAGGTCAGATAATAGCCCGGATAATTCGCGAAGCGGCCGATCACGCTGTTGCGCGCGAAGGTGCGGAAGAGCGTGCGGTTGGTGTGGCGGAAGACGCGCAGCAGGTGCGGTGCCCAGGTCGATTGCATAATGTTGTTCATCGCGCCGGGGAAGGCGGTGTAGGTCGAGGGCTGCTCAAGGCCGAGCCCGACCGGCGAGACCTGCCAGGCCGGGACGCTGCGGGTCGGCGTGTCGTTGGGTTTCCGCGGCCAGCCCAGGCGGAAGAGCTGGTTGTTCTTGTGCCAGATCCGGTGATAGGTGACCTGCGAGCCGTCGGGATGCACCGTCACCTCCCCTGCGGGCGCGCGGGGGTGGGACCATTGGCCGGCAACAGTGTGGAACGCGCCCTCGACGGCGGCCGCGAGGTAGTTCGTGTTGCCGGTCGCTTCGAAGAGGTCGATCACATCCCACCAGTAGGGATAGAAGCTGATGTTGTAGAAGGCGTTAAAATCGATCGGCTGCGTCTGGCGTCCGTAGACCGCCCGAGCCAGCCAGTCGTCAGCATCGGCCGTGACGGCATCGAGGCGCATGAGGTCCGGCGCAAGACGGTAAGCGGCCAGCATTTCGGTCCAAGGGGCCGAGCTGTTGTAACTGCGCGCGTGGCGGAAAGTCCCCTCGGGCAGCGCCGCCTCGCGGAGCCACGGATTGAGTCCGCCGGTGAGGCGCAGCGCACCCTCCCAGCAGGTGGTGCCGTAGAAAGAGCCCGGCACCGCGATCTGCTGTTTGACCGGCTGGCTGGTGCGGTTGGTCCCGCTCTGCAGGATCTCCGATCCTTTGCGGCTCAGCAGGAATTCGAGCGTGGGCAGCGCGCGCGCCTGCCAGAAGGCTTCGCTGCGCGACAGCAGCGCGGCCGACAGCAGCGCCAGCGGCGCGGCATGCTTGCCCATGGTGGCGCTCTCGATATCGTAGAAGCCGCGGAGGTCGCTGTTCCAGCCGCCGAATTCGTCGTTCATCATCAGGTCGGTCATGTTGAGCACCGCCTCGGTGAGCGAGGCGCCGAGCGGTTCGCGGTAGTCGGCGACCTTCAGGATGTTCAGGCAGCAGGCCTCCAGCGTCTCTTTCCAGTCGGCGGGGCGGGTCATGACGCGCCAGTTGACGAGACGCGTCTCGCCGGCGGCGAGGTGCGAGCGGGGACTGCCGAGTACGGGGCTGAAGAAGGTGGGCTGCACCTGCGCGCGGCTGTTGAGCAGCGAGAAGCCGCACACCGCGTTGGTGGCGTTTGGCCACTCGAACGGAAGGTCGGCCGGCTCGGCCGCGACCACGACCGAGAGCGGCGCGCCATCCGCGAGCCACGGCACCTGCGCCAGTACCAGCGGATGGGGCGTCAGGGTGTTGCACAACAGGTCCGCCGTCTCCGGCAGCCGCTGGAACTGATAGAGCGGCGGAAGCTGCACAAACGCGACCTGCTCGCGCGCGGTCGGCGTGAAGGCGGAGAAGCCGAGCGCATACGCACCGCCGGCCTTGGCGGTGAGGCGCGCCTGGACGCGCAGCGTGCAGGGATCGTCAGGATCGACACTCCAGCGCACCGGCAGCACCTCGCCGTCCGCCGCTTCGTAGCGCAGCTCGACCGACGCGGCGTCGGCCGACAGCAGGGCGCGCGGCGCGAAGCGGCGCGCGGGCGCGGCGGCGTAGGGATCGGTGGTCTGGCTGAAGGTTTCGGCCGTCACCCCGTTGAGCGACACGCGGACCGGGGTGCGCGAGCCCTTCCAGACCGCGACGCGCCGCAGGTCGGCGCTCGCGTCGGCGGCATGCTGCACAAAGAGCGTTTCGCCGCCTGCCGCGTCCGGCAGGTCCACCCACGCGCCGGCGCTGAGCAGGCGGGTACGGCGCACGATCCAGGGCTTGCCCTGCGGATCGCGGCCGGCCGCGAAGGTGACGCGCAGGGCGGGCGTCTCCAGACGCGCGAGCGTCGCGGCGTCCGTGCCGTCCACGGCCACTGGACGGAAGGCTTCGGGCTCGGCGACCAGCAGCGCTTTCGGACGGGTGCGGAGGCGGTTCAGTTGGGCGCCGGAGAGGGTGCCGGGATCTTTGTCCGTGCGGGTGATGAAGATCGCGTCGCAGCGGCCGTAGGCGCGCGCGGTGTCGTGCAGGGCCAGCAGGTGGTCGCCGGCGGCCAGCGTGCGCCGGCCGAGGCGCTGCCACGCGAAGCCTTCACGGCCGTGCGTGCCGGCCTCCTGTTCGAACGGGACGGCGTTCACTCGAAGCGCGAAGCGCCGCATCTTCGGACGGTCCTGCGCGAAATCGCGCGAGCGCACCCAGAAGGCGTAGTCGCCATCGGCATCCAGGGTGACACGCGTGACGGCATCGTAACGACTGTCGCGCGCGTCGTGGGGCACGTGCAGATAGGAACGTCCGGAGGCGGCGGCGTCGCCGACTTTCATCCATGCGCCGTGAAATTGAAAATCCTCAGCCTCGATCAGCATCGTGTCTGCGGCGCGCAACCCTTGGACCGCCGTCATCGCCGCAGCCGCAAGCACGCCTCTCGTCAACGCGTTCATGTTTCGTTCTCCATGGATCAGCCTGTCCGTCTTCCAGTCCTCAGCACGGTCGTCATCATGCCAGAGGCCCGCGCGGGCGGCTAGGCAAACTTCAGGGGCCGGTCAGCGGTTGCGCGCGACGCGCCGATATTTCAGCGGCGTCAGGCCGAAGGCGCGACGGAAGACGGCGGCGAGGTATTCGGGCGACCCGAAGCCCGATTGTTCCGCAACATCGGGCACCGGGAGGTCGGTGGTCTCCAGCAATGTTTTAGCCTGCTCCATGCGGCATCGCCGGATCTCAGCGGCGGGCGTCCGGCCGAGGGCGGTTTCGAAACGGCGCTCCAGCGCCCGCCGCGAGAGGCCGGCCTGCGCCGCCACGTCGGTAACGGTAATCGGCCGCTCCGCGTGGGTGCGGATAAAACGGATGGCCTTCGCCAGCGCGGGATCGTCGATGGCCAGCGTGTCGGAAGAACGCCGCGCGGTGATGCCGGCAGGCGGGATGAGCAACGTGTGCCGCCGCGGTTTCCGCTTGCGCATCAGTCCGTCGAGCCACTGCGCGGCGCGGTAACCGATCTGCTCGGCCGACACCTGGATGCCTGAGATGGGGATGTGCGCCAGCGTGCACAGAAGATCGTCGTCGCTGCCGCTGAGAATGGCCACCTCTTCCGGCACGAGCAGGTCGGCCACCTGACAGGCGAAGAGCACCTCGCGACTGCTGCTCGCGTTCCAGGTCAAGACCGCCACCGGTCGCGGCAGTGACGCCAGCCAGGCCCCCAACTCGGCGAGGTCGAGGTTCCAATTCGGTTGCGCGCCTTGGCGCGGCCGCACGGCGTAGACGGCACACCCGAAGCCGGCCTCCCCGAGCCGTGCGGCAAAGGCCTCTTGATGCGCGGCGACATAGTGCAGGCCAAACAGGCTGAAGTACGCGAAACTGCGGAACCCCCTTTCGAGAAAATAGTCGGCGGCCATACGGCCGGACGCCGTCAGGTCGGATGTGACGCAGGGGAACGGATTCTCCGGTAGGCGGATGCCGGACACATTGACCGTAGGAATCCCCGATGCCAGCAGTTCACGCGCGAGCGACGGGTTGACGATGCGCGCGATCACGCCATCGCCGCGCCAGCCGTGAGGCAGCGACAGCGGCTCCTCGCCGCCGCGGGGATCAATGTAAATCAGCCAAGGCGCATGCCGGTCGACATACTTCTGGATGCCGACAAACACATTGCGCCCCCACGTGGTCGCGGTTTCCACCAGAACGCCGATCCGGGGGATGCGCGATCCGCCCCGTACGCCCACATGTAAAGAAGGTTTTTTCAAGGTGACGCAAAAGTTTAGATTTTTTACGTGATTTCGTCTAGCGCAAAAACGCGCGGATATGGCACGATGACCGCTACTGGGTTCAGAAGAGACGCGGCAGGTCGCGTCACGGCCGTTCGGCATTGGGGCCGGCCCGGATCAAACACGCTCACAAGAACACGAATACGGACCGATCAAGGAGGTCGCTATGGATACGAAACGATTGTCGGGAAACGAACGGCGCATGACGGCGGTTCTGCGGAGCGGCGTGTTGGCGGGTGTGTGGGCTGCCGCGCTGGCAGCCGGGGCCGGCGATGTCTATACGAACTCGGCCAGCGGCAATTGGAGCGCGGCCGCAAGCTGGAATGGCGCCATGCCGGCCGCGGGAGGCGCGGCGGACGCCGCCATCGTGTTCAACGGGGCCGGCGATGTCGCGAGCACCAACAATCTGAGCGGAACCTTTCTGCTCAACCGGTTGGAGGCGGCGGCGGGGACGGTCACGCTGTGGAGCAACACGCTGTCCTTTGTGGATTCCGGCGCGGCCGGCCCGCAAGTGGAGCAGACGGGCAGCGGCTCGGCGACTTTCCGCAACTTGCTTTCCCTGGCGGCCGACACGGTGTTCAACGTGGCGAGCGGCGTGCTGACGGTCTGCCCGGTCTCCGGCGCGGGCGCCCTGGTCAAGACCGGCGCCGGCGAGCTGCTCTGCGCGACCAACGGCAACGGCGCACTCTCGTTCACCGGAGCCACGCGCGTCGAGGGCGGCACGCTCACCGTCGCCACGTCGACCGGGCGTTTCTCGATGAGCAGCCCCAGCCTGACCGTTGAGAACGGGGCTACCCTAAGGATTTTTTTTGGTACAGGTGTGAACGCGCTCAACCTGCCGGGGAGTGCATCCGTCACGGTGGCGAGCGGCGGCACCCTCCTGACCGACGTGCCCACGATCTCCTGCGGCACCTTCAACGCGGCCAGCGGCGCGACGGTCGCGGGCGGCAACGGCTGTCTGTCGCTGCACGCCGTGGACGCCGGCGGCACGGCGGTCTCGACGCTGGGCTCGCTGTCGCTGACGCGCATCATCCTCGAGCCGTACAGCGTCGCCAATCCCACGCAGACGGTGCGGTTCGACGGCACCGGCCCGGGCCTCTCCATCGGGACCGATTCCGGCCGGGCTTTTTCGCTGCGGACCGGGGCCTCGGGGTCGAGCGGCCTCTTTACGTTTGTCATGGACATCGCGGACAGTCCCGCCGCTCCGGTCGACCTGCTGGTGCCCTTCATGAACTTCCGGCCCAGCACGTCCTCAAGCGGATTTGATTTCGTCAAGCGGGGTGCCGGCGTGATGCAGGTGAACGGCCTGGACTGGAGTTCGGCGACTGCGCCGACCCAGCCCGTTGACGGCGTCGTCGAGGCCGGCACGCTGATTTGGAATACGAGTGCGGCCAACGGCGCGGGTGTGAACCTCGCGACGGTCACCGTGGACAGCGGCGCCACGCTGCAAGTGGGCGCGGGCGGAACGGCCGGCGCGATCTTTGTGGATGCGGCGGTCAACGGCACGCTGGCCTTCAACCGGTCCAATGACTATCTGTTCACCCCGGCGGTGTCCGGCACCGGTCGCCTCGTGCAGAAAGGCAGCGGCACGCTCACCCTGAACGGCACACACACCTATAGCGGCGGCACGGAGGTCGAGTCCGGCACGCTGCTGGTCGCCGCGCCCGGCGCGCTGAACGGCGCCGGCACGGTGGCGGTGACGGGCGGAACGCTGGGCGGCGACGGCACCGTCGGCGGACCGGTCGCCGTCACCGGGGGCGGCGTGCTGCTGCCGGGCGGCAGCAATACGGTCGGCACGCTGACGCTCGCGAACACCGGTGCCGCCGCACTGACGTTCTCCGGCGGCCGCCTGCTCTGCGACCTCGCGACCGTCGCCGGGAGCTGCGACCGTATCGATGTCGCGGGGACGCTGGCGCTCAGCGGCACGAACCGGCTCGCGCTCGCTTTCACGGCGGGCACGCCGCCGGCCGGCACCTACACGCTGCTGACGTATGCCGCCCGATCCGGCACCGGCGTGCTGGTGCTCGACCGCCCCTATCCGAACGCGACGCTGACGGTCGGCGCGACCGCCGCGACGCTGACGGTCACGGGCGCCGGCATCACCTACCTGACCTGGACAGGCGCTGCCTCCGGCACGTGGGACACCACCACGGCGAACTGGACGCTGCTGGGCACGCCCTCAACCTACACAGCAGGCGACGCGGTCTTGTTCAACGATGCCGCCGCCGTCTTCACGGTCGGCGCGTCGGGCGCGGTCGCGCCCTCCAGCGTGACATTCGACAACTCAGTGGAAAACTATGAGATATCTGCGATCCTTGACGGAACAGAGACTTCGGTGATCAAGATGGGATCGAAATCGGCGACGTTGTCCGGGGTCAACACCTATGGCGGCGGCACGATCCTCGCGGGCGGGTTCTTGACCGTCGGTTCCACGGCGAATCTGCCGGCCGGCCCTCTCACTTTTCAGGGCGGCATCCTCAGGTTTACCGGGACTCCCCCGTCTTCGCTCGGCGCGTACGACGTGAATTGGGATTCCTTCAGCGGCGGACTGGAACTCACATCGGGCACGCTGACCCTCGCCGATGTCATCAGCGGCAGCGGCAGCCTGTCCAAATCCGGCGCCGGCACCCTGATCCTGAGCGGGATGAACAGTTTCCGCGGGGGGACGGCGGTTAACGCCGGCTTTTTGAGGATGAACCATGCCCAAGCGCTGGGCGCGGGTGACATCGCGGTGGCGGTCGGAGGGCAAGTGGACCTGACCGGCACTCTGACGGTCACTAACGCCATCAGCATCAAAGGCGTTGGCGCCACGAGTTCGGGCGAGGGCGCAATCAGATCCGTCAACGGCACAACCAACACGTGGAGTGGCCCTGTCACCATCGCGGAAAACCAGACTCGGATCGGATGCACCGGCGGTGGCCTGCTGGAGGTCAGCGGCGTCATTGATTCAGGCGCCAACGTTTATGAGGTTGTGGTGCGCATGCCGAACGACACGGGCGGCACTCTCCTGCTCTCGGCCAACAACACGTGGCTCGGCAACACATGGATCAGGTGCGGAACCATCAAGCTCGGCATCGACCATGCGCTTCCGACCGGTTCCGTGCTTCGGTTGGGATTGAGTGCGGGCCAGACGGGCGTGACGAATTCGACGCTCGACCTCGCCGGCTTCAACCAACGCGTAGCGGGCGTGACAGATGTCGGAACCGACAACCGCCATCTCGTCACGAACACGGAAGAGACCTTTTCGACGCTGACGATCAACAACACGGCAGCGTACACCTTCGCAGGTGAGTTCACGGGGAATCTTGACGTCGTTAAAACCGGCCCCAGCACTTTGACGCTGTCAGGCGTCAGCTCCACTTCCGGCGGGCTGATCGTCAGCAACGGCAACCTGGTGGTCAGTACGTCAGGCAGCCTCGGCTCGAACAGCACCAACATCACGGTCGCAGCCGGGACCCTGACGTTGCAGAACTCGGCTGCGCTGGCCGACGAAGCGTCGCTGCGCATCGCGGACGGCGGCGGGGCGAAGGTTGATCTCGCGGCAGGCGTGAACGAATCCGTCGGGTACCTGTATTTCGGCGACAAGCTGCGCATGGGCGGCTCCTACGGCGCGACGGGCAGCGGCGCGCGCACGATCGATGACGAGCACTTCACGGGCAGCGGCATCCTGACGGTCCGCCACGGCAAAGGCGGCACGCTGATCCGTTTGCAGTGATGCGGAAGATCGCTCATCTGCGGGTGTGGATCGCCGCGCTGCTCACCGGCGCGGCGGTCCTCAATTATGTCGACCGACAGACGCTGTCCGCGCTGGCCCCCACGATCCAGGCGGATCTCGGCATGGACGACCGCGACTACGCCAACGTGGTCAATCTCTTTCTGATCGCCTATGCCGTCGCCTCTCTCTTTTCCGGGCGGCTCGTCGACCGGATCGGCACACGCGCGGGCATGGCGGTGTTCGTGATCGGATGGTCGCTCGCGAACATGTTATCGGCGTTGGCGCAAGGTACTCGCTCGTTGGGAGTTTCCCGTTTCGCGCTTGGCTTGGGCGGCGCAGGTGTTTGGCCGACCGCCTCGAAGGCGGTCTCGGAGTGGTTCCCGGCCAACGAGCGCGCGTTCGTGATCGGTGCCTACACGACCGGCGCGACCCTGGGCGCGGCCGTCGCGCCGTATGCGGTGATCCCTTTGGCATCGGTGGCCTATGTCGAGGTCTGGCCCTCGCTCGCACGGTGGCTGGGGGCCGGCGCCGGCTGGCGCGTCGCCTTCCTCCTGACCGGGCTGGCGGGCTTTCTGCTGCTCGTTCCCTGGCTCTGGCTCTACCGGCTGCCGCGCGAGAGCGCGCGCCTCACGTCCGGCGAACGGGCGCGGTTGCAGCCGGGCGGGCACTCCTGCGATTCCGGACCGGCCTGGGGCTGGCGTCGCGTGCTGTGTTTCAAGGGCCTGTGGCTGCTGCTGGTCGGACGCCTCCTGACCGACCCCGCCTGGTACTTTTATCAGTTCTGGTTCCCCAAGTATCTCAGCGCCGACCGCCAGCTTTCGCAGGCGCAGCTCAGCATCACGTGGCTCGTCTACGCGGCGGCGGGGGTGGGCAGCCTGGCGGGCGGCTGGTTCTCGGGGCATCTGATCCGGCGCGGCCGCGCGCCGGCCGACAGCCGGATGCGCGTGATGCTGGTCTGCGCCTGCCTGATGCCGCTTTCGGCGCTCATCACGCTCGCACCGGATGTGAACGGGGCGTTGGTGCTGGCGGCCGTGACCGTGGTGGCCTCGCTGGCGTGGCTCATCAACATCAGTGCGCTCGTCGTGGATCTTGTCCCGCACCATTCGCTCGGCACGGTCTTCAGCGTCGTGGCCGCCGGCAGCACGCTCGGCGGCATCATGATGAATAAGCTTGTGGCGACGATGGTCTCAGGCCCCGCCGCCTGCGGCGACGGATTTCTTGACCGGGCGTCTGGGGCCTTGCTCGGGCCGCTGTTCGCATGGGTGCAGGGACAGGGCTATGCGCCGTGGTTCGTCATGATGGCGCTCCTCCACCCCGTCGCCTGGCTGGCGCTCAAAATCGGCGGCGTGTCGGACCAGAAAAAAAACTAGCATAGAAACACACGGGAGGGGCAAGCGTCTGCTTGCCCTGGACGGGCAGACGCCCGTCCCTCCCTGTGTGTGGGATAGCCCGTTACGGCTCGCTATTTATCGGCGGCGGCATGCAACGCCAGCTCGCGGTGGCGGAAGCAGTCGGTCGTGTGATCGTTCACCAGGCCGACCGCCTGCATCAGCGAGTAGCAGATGGTCGAGCCGACAAAGGCGAAGCCGAGCCGCTTGAGATCGCGGCTCAGCAGATCCGACGTGTGCGTCCGCGCGGGCACCTGCTCCGGCCGGTCCCAGGCATTCTGCCGCGGTGCGCCGTCCACATAGCGCCACAGAAAAGCGTCGAGCGAGCCGTGCGTCTCTTGGATAGCGAGCACGCCGCGCGCGTTGCGGATCGCGGCGCCGATCTTGAGCCGGTTGCGCACAATGCCGGGGTCTGCAAGCAGTCGCACCGTGTCTGCCTCGCCGTAGCGCGCGACGCGCGCGACATCGAAGCCGTGGAACGCCGCGCGGTAGTTCTCGCGTTTGCGCAGGATCGTCAGCCAGCTCAGTCCGGCCTGCGCGCCCTCGAGGATCAGGAACTCGAACAGCCGCCGGTCGTCATGCAGCGGAACACCCCACTCGCGGTCGTGGTACGCCTGATACAACGGGTCGCTGCCGCACCAGGCGCAGCGGACCGCGCTCGGACTGTCAATCGGCGGGCGGGGACGCCCGCGCTCCCGACTGTGCTCCGCACAACTCATGCGTTGGGCTCCCGACTCTGACCCTCGCATCCCACGAGCAACACGCGCAGCTCCGGTGTTCATCGGTGCCCTCATCGCGCCGCTTTGCGGTTGAGGTCGAACCACTTCCGGATGACCTTTTGGCGGTCCGGCGGCGTCGCGGCCGGGTGCGGGTCGGCCTCGCTGTCGCTGTGCTCCAGACTCCAGCCGCTCCACTCTCGGAAAGCATGGTACGACCAGTCCCAGCCGTACTCTTCGAAAATCTCCGTGACGTCCTGCAGGTAGCGCGCGGAGCCCTGGCCCCAGCGAATCGCGCTGAACTCGCCGATGTAGATGGGCACATTGTAAGCCAACTGAAAATCCCGCACCGGCTGCAATTCACGGCGCAGCGCCTCTTTGTCGTAATGCCGTCCGCTGATGACGCCGGGATAGGCCCAGCGATCCTTGGCGCCGTGCACGCCCTGGTGCGTGAAAGCGTGGGGGCGGTACATGTGCGCCTGGTACACGATGACGCCCGGAACGTTCATCGGCCTGACGAAAAGGAAGCCGCCGGGATCGTCCCACTGGTCCACCTCGACAGCGATGGCGGTGTCGCGGTCGATCTCGCGGATCGCCCGCGCGGCGCGTTCCTGCAGCGCCCAGTAGTTGTCGCACCCTTCGGGCGACGGACGGTTCTGGCACGGCTCATTGATCAGGTCATACGCCCAGACCGTCTGATTCCCGACATAGCGCCGCGCGATGTGTCGCCACACCTCGACAAAGAAATCGGCATACTCAGGCTCGAAGAACATGCGCATGCTCTTGTCCTCATACCGCCCGCCCGGCGGCGTGTGCAGATCGATGCACACCCGGATGCCGAGCTTCTCGCAGTCGACCAGGATCTTGTCCAGCGTGGCGAGGCTGCTGTCGATCCACTGCATGAACTCGGCCGTGTCGCGGTTGACATCGCCCACGGCATCCCAGTTGCGCGTCATCTGGTAGCGGATCAGGTTTGCGTTCCACGCGGCCAGGGTCTTCAGGGCTTCCGGATCATACGCCTGCCGGATCATCGCGCCGCGCAGGCGCTCAATCCCGTCGTGGCCGGCCGAGACCGGCGGCGGATCGCGCATCGGCGGCGGGTGTTTGACGCGCTGCCGCGGGTCGAGGGTGAGGGTCAAGTTGTCGACCCAGATCGTGCCCGCGCTGTCCTGCAGGCCGATGTTCAGCAGCGCGTCGCCGATATCTTCGGGCACCTCGAACGCGGCGGTGCGACGGGTCCAGTCGCTGCTGCCGGTGGGGCACGCGACATTGCACCAGTGCTGTCCCGACATGGGGGTGTTGAAGCTGAGCATGCACTTCACGCCGTTCCAGCGGTCCGGCGGGACGGTGACGTTCTCCTGCCGGATGTCGGCCTGCCAGACGACCCGCTTGCCGGCGTACGGCTTGAGATCGAACGGCGCGGTCACGGCGACCGTGCCGGGCGCGCGGCCTTGCGTCGGCGGATTCGCGACTTCCAGCACGTAGCCGCGTCCCTCCGCCTGCACCCAGCGCGCATGCGGCGTCAGCTTATAAGCTGCGCGCGCGGCCTCGGCCTCAAACGTCTCGCGATAGCCCCCGTCCGGCAGCGGCTCGCCCGCCTGAATGAGCAGCGCGCACCCTACGCCCGCCGCCACCACCATCCACAGTCCATTTCGCCGCATACGGCTCCCCGTTTAGTTGGCCGTCAGGCCCAGCGCTTGCTGGATCACCGGCGCGAATTTGATGATCAGCGGTGTGAAGACGACCGACACCATGCTCATCAGCTTGATCAGGATGTTGAGCGACGGGCCGCAGGTGTCCTTGCAGGGATCGCCCACGGTGTCGCCGATCACCGCCGCGCCGTGCGCGGGATTCTTGCTGCCGTCGGCCAGCCGCTTGCCGCCGAAATTCCCCTTCTCGATGTGCTTCTTCGCGTTGTCCCATGCGCCGCCGGCATTGTTCAGCATGCAGGCCAGCGAAAAGCCGGCGGTGAGCCCGCCCGCCAGCAGGCCCATGACGCCGGGCACGCCGAGCACGAGACCGGTCGCGACCGGCACGCAGATCGCCAGCAGCGAAGGCAGCAGCATCTCACGCTGCGCGCCTTGGGTCGAAATCGCCACGCAGCGCGCGTAATCCGGCTTGTCGGTGCCCGCCATGATGCCGGGCAGGGCCTTGAACTGGCGGCGCACCTCCTCCACCATCGCACCGGCGGCGCGGCCCACGGCTTTCATCGACATCGCGCAGAATACGAACGCCATCATGGCGCCGATGAAGAGGCCGCACAGCAGGAAGGGATTAAGAATGCTGAGATTGAGCGTGTCGATGAAGAAGTGCAGCTTGTCGGCAGCCGCCGCGTAAGCCGCGGCGTCAAAGGCGACCGCGCCTTGTTCGGCCAGCTTGCGCGTCCAGACGTCCACCTCCTGCACCTCGGCCGCGAGCAGCGCCATGGCGGTCAGCGCGGCCGAGCCGATCGCGAAGCCCTTGCCGGTGGCCGCCGTGGTGTTGCCGAGCATGTCCAGCGCGTCGGTGCGCTCGCGCACGTGCGGCGGCAGGTGCGCCATCTCCGCGTTGCCGCCGGCATTGTCGGCGATCGGCCCGTAGGCGTCGGTCGCCAGCGTGATGCCCAGCGTCGCCAGCATGCCCACCGCCGCGAACGCGATGCCGTAGAGGCCGGCCATCGTGTCGTGGAAGCCGCCGGCCAGGCCGAAGGCGAAGAGGATCGCGAGCGCCACGGTCACGACCGGCACCAGCGCCGACATCATGCCGACCGCCAGACCGTCGATGATCACGGTGGCGGGGCCCATCGCGGCCTGCCGCGCTACGCCCCGCGTGGGCTCGTATTCGTCCGAGGTGTAATACTCGGTTGAATAGCCGATGATCACGCCGGCCGCCAGGCCTGCGGCCACAGCGCCGAAGATGCCCCACGTGATGAGGCCCGTCGCGGCCAGCACGGCCGCCGCCGCCACGATCAGCGCGGAACTGCCCCAGGTGCCGAGGCGCAGCGCCTTGAGCAACACCATCATGCTCGCCTTGTCGTCGTTGCAGCGCACGGCGAAGATACCGGCCACCGAGAGCACGATGCCGATCCCCGCGATGATCATCGGCGCGATAACCGCGTCTACGCCCGTCAAGGCGCTGGTCACGGGCAGGCACGCGCCCAGCGCCGCCGTCGAGAGGATCGCGCCGCAATACGACTCGTAGAGGTCGGCGCCCATTCCCGCCACATCGCCGACGTTGTCGCCCACGTTGTCCGCGATGGTCGCGGGATTGCGCGGGTCGTCCTCCGGGATGCCGGACTCGACCTTGCCGACCAGATCCGCGCCGACATCCGCCGCCTTGGTGTAAATGCCGCCGCCCACGCGCGCGAACAGCGCCTGCGTGGAGGCGCCCATGCCGAAGGTCAGCATGGTCGTGGTGATCTCAACCAGCTTGCTGGCTGGATCCATGCCCGGATGCACCAGCCAGATGTCGCGCCAGATGTGGCCGAAGCCATTCTGCATGTGTTCGGCGGTGTAGACCAGGCGGTCGAGCAGCCAGTACCACAGCGAGATGTCCAGCAGGCCGAAGCCGACCACGACCAGCCCCATAACCGCGCCGGAACGGAAGGCCACCTGCAGGCCGCGGTTCAGGCTCTCGCTGGCGCCCTGCGCGGTGCGCGACGACGCGGCGGTCGCGGTCTTCATGCCGAGAAAGCCGCAGAGGCCGGAGAAAAATCCGCCGGTCAGAAACGCCACCGGCACAAACGGATTCTGCACGCCCAGCAACGCCAGCGCGGCGAAGACCGCTACGAGGATCGCGAAGACCAGTCCGACGCGGCTGTACTGCTGGCGCAGATAGGCCATCGCGCCCTCGCGCACATACCCCGCGATCTCCACCATGCGCGCGTTGCCGGGATGGGCCCGCATCATCATCTTGTAAAAGAGCGCGGCCATGGCCAGCGCCAGCAGCGCGCCTGCCGGCGCGATCCACCAGACGGCCGGTGTCCCGGACACGACCGCACCGCCGGATGATTGAGCGTGAGCAAAGCCGGCCAGACTCAGGCCGGCACCCAGTGCGAACCCTTTGCGGAACAACATTTTCAGTCTCCTGCCAAACGATCACCCCGCAAATCGGCTTCGTCCGACCAGCGGAATGCACAACTTTTAATGCGTCATCATTCCGCTTTTCAGCCGGTTTGTCAATTGCGAGAGCCCGATGCGGGTGCGCCGGGGCGCATCCCCGATTCACTTGCAGTTGGGTGGCAGGGGTACGCGAAGATCGCGCGTATCTAACGAAAAGATGCGCAAAACTGGGGGCGCGGACGGCCTCGTCCGCGGGAAAGGCTGTCAAGAGAGTCCTCCGGGCATTCGCCAGCATGTCGCCCTCTCATTGATCTTGCACTCGGTTTCTCATCGCGGACGGGGCCGTCCGCGCCCCCGACGTTCCGTTCAAAACACGCATTCGACTCGCACATCCCTGCCACAGGCCGACAGGGTCTTGCAGCCGGTAGGGCGGTCTCGCCGAGACCGCCGTAAAGGTGCGCCACTATCGCCTTTCGGTTGGCCGCTGGCGTTGACCGGGAGGCCGTACACGGTCACGGGAAGGCGATGAGGCCGTCGTGTACGTGTACGTGAACGGGTACGGAAACGAGGGGCCACAAAAACCATGCCGCAGTGCCGACTGCATGGCACTCACTGGGTGCATGTCACACCCGCAGTTCTGATGTTATGAGTCAAATTTAAGATGCGTCGGCCCTGGGAAAACGGCGGGCCGGCCTTGCTAAGGAGCCGTCCACAAACAAGATTTACAGTTTTGGGGACGGATTGCGTAGTTTCACTCTGGATGGAAGTCGGCAGACACGATCCTCAGCCGTTGAAGATCCGCATCGGAAATCTTTTCTCCGCACGCATACGTCTTGTCGCTTCGCGCCGCCTTGATCTTGAGCCCCGTCTTTGTGGTTGTCGCGGCAATCAGGCTGACGATCACCTCTACGGTCGTGAGAGGGCGTCCCTGCCAGTTCGCGGATAGCGCGGCCGCCCCATCTCCATGAATGCTTGCGCAGTCCGGGCGATGTGGGCGAACTGCCCGTCCCGGTCAGGATGAGCCCCTCCCTCGTGTGACTTCTTGTTGAATTGAATCGTGAAGCCCAGCTTCTCCAGCAGTTTCCCGATCGTGACATGCCCGACTTTGTGCCCCCGCCCCGCGGAGCGGTATTCCGTCGCCTCCACCGCTTTGTTGGCCAGAATCTATCAGGCGAAGGCCAGTTGATGGACCTCTTTATTGATCCGTGATGAGAGTGCGTCATCAGCCACATCGAGATCATAGTCCATCTGCAGTCCCAGCCAGAAACTGGCGGAGTTCCCAAAGTGCCTGGACAGTCGCAGTGCGGTATCGGCTGTTATTGCGCGTTTGCCGCGGATGATCTCGTTGATCCTGCGAGGGGAAACCCCCAGTTCTTTGCCTAGCCGGTTCTGGCTGATGTCCAGCGGCCCAAGGAACTCCTCTTGCAGAATCTTGCCCGGATGCACCGGAGGAATCTTCTTCATGTTTTACCCCTTGTGATAGTCAACAATCTCAACATCATAAGCGCCGCCGTTGCGCCAGACAAAACAGATTCGCCACTGATCGTTGATCCGTATACTGTGCTGTCCTTTTCGGTTGCCGGAGAGAGCCTCCAGTCGGTTCCCAGGGGGAACGCGGAGATCATCGATGCTCGAACTGCGATTCAACATCCGCAACTTCCGGAAGGCAGTCTTCTGAATGTCAGTAGGCAGTCTCCGCGAATACTCGCGCCGGAAGATCCTCTCAGTCTCACCGCACCTGAAACTCTCTAACATGGCGCTATAGTATAACGCATGACGTTATGGGTCAAGTCGATTCATTTCGCGGTGGCCAACAGCCGCTTGATTCAAGCCAGTGAATCGGGGATGCGCCCGGCGCGCCGCGTGAGACCGCCGAAGGCGTCGATGCGGCGGTCGCGGAAAAAGGGCCACATGCGGCGTACCGTCTCGGTGCGCGCGAGATCGACCTCGACCACCAGCGCGGCCGCCTGGTCGGCCGGCGCCTGCGCGAGCAGCTCGCCCTGCGGCCCGGCGACGAAGCTGCCGCCCCAGAACTGGATGCCGCCCGTCGCGCCGGAGGGGTCGGGCTCGAAGCCGGTGCGGTTGACGCTCACGACCGGCAGGCCGTTGGCGATCGCATGCGCGCGCTGCGCGGTGACCCAGGCGTCGCGCTGGCGCGCTTTTTCGGACGCGCTGTCGCTGCTCTCCCAGCCGATGGCGGTGGGGTAGATGAGCAGGTCAGCGCCGGCCAGCGCCATGAGGCGCGCGGCTTCGGGATACCACTGGTCCCAGCAGACCAGCACGCCGAGCCTGCCGACCGAGGTGTCGATCGGCGTGAAGCCCAGATCGCCGGGCGTGAAATAGAATTTCTCGTAGTAGGCGGGATCGTCGGGGATGTGCATCTTGCGGTATTTGCCAGCCAGCGTACCGTCCCGCTCCAGCACGACGGCGGTGTTGTGGTAGAGTCCCGCCATGCGCCGCTCGAAGAGCGAGAGCACCAGCACCACGCCCAGCTCGCGCGCCAACGCACCGAAGGTCTCGGTGCTCGGCCCGGGGATCGGCTCGGCCTGGTCAAAGAGCGCGGGGTCTTCGGTCTGGCAGAAATAGAGGCCGTTGTGCAGTTCCTGCAGCACGACCAGCTCAGCGCCCTGTCGCGCGCAATCGCGGATCATCTCCGTGAGACCCGCAATGTTGGCGCGCCTGTCCGGGCCGCAGCTTCTCTGTACGATTCCAATTTTCATGTGTCTCCCCTTACAGAAAACGAGTAGGGAACTGCATCGTCACGCAGTGCAACGAACCATGCTGGCGGATGAGCGGACGGCAGTCGATGCCGATGATCTCGCGCCCGGGGAACGCCCGGTCCAGCCGGGCGAGGGCCAGCGCGTCTTTCGGCGACGCGTACGTCGGCACGAGAACGGCCCCGTTGAGAATCAGGAAGTTGGCGTAGGTCGCCGGCAGGCGGTGGCCGTCATCCGGATCGTAGGCGGCGTCGGCCATCGGCAGGGGGATCAGGGTGTAGGGACGGCCGTCGGCGGTGCGGAAGGTGCGCAGCTCCTCCTCCATGCGCCGCAGCGCGCCGTCATGCGCGTCGGCCGGATCATCGCTCTGCACGTAGGCGATCGTGCGGACGTCGCAGAAGCGCGCCAGCGTGTCGACATGGCTGTCGGTGTCGTCGCCGGCCAGATAGCCGTGGCGCAGCCAGAGGATGCGCTCGAGGCCCAGCGCCTCCATGAAGAACGCCTCAAGTTCCGTCTTCGAATAATGGTCGTTGCGGTTGGCCGACAGCAGGCAGGCCTCGGTGGTGAGCAGCGTGCCCTGTCCGTCCGACTCGATGGCGCCGCCCTCCAGCACGCGGTGGAGCCGGTTGCGGTAGGCGACCTGCGGCAGGAAGAGGCCGCGGCGGTGCAGCTCGCGCGTGATGAGATTGTCGCGGCCGGCCGCGAACTTCATGCCCCAGCCGTTGAAGGTGAAATCGAGCAGGCAGGGGCGCCCCGCTTCGAACACGCTGATCGGCCCGTGGTCGCGCGCCCAGGTGTCGTCCGTCTCCAGCTCGCAGATCAAGAGCTGGGGAAAGAGGTCGGGCAGCGCACGGTGCACCTCCGCCGCGTCGCGGCAGACGATCAGGCAGCGTTCGCGCCGGACGATCTCGCGCGCGATCGCAGCGAAACAGGGGGTCACCGCGTCGAGCAGCGGCGCCCAGTCGGTGCCCGCGTGCGGCCACGTGAGCTGCACGCCGCTCTGCGGCTCCCATTCGGCCGGCAGGCGGACGCGCGGCGGCTTTGGCGTCACTGTAGTCAGAAGATCGTCCCTTCCTTGGCGACGGAGTAACCGACCGTCTCCGCACCGTTGAGCGAAGCGGCGCAAAGGCCGTACAAAGCGAATGTGCGTATCCCATGAGCGTGCATAGCGTGCCTCCTGTCGGTTCCGTGCAGAATAGGGGTTGATTGGGCTTCATTCTATAAAACGCAGAGGAATTTCTCAATGCCCAAACCGACCGATTGCCTTGACGCCTACAGAGGGCTTGGCATAAGCTACCCGTGCATCAATTGGATTGCGGGCGTTGCCCGCGTGAGTGAAGGGGGGGGCATGCGAGAAGTCTGGATCGCCTTCGGGCTGACGGTATTCGCGGGTCTGGCAACCGGGATCGGCAGCGTGATCGCCTTTATGGCCAAACGCACCGATTACCGTTTCCTCTCTGTCGCGACCGGTTTCTCGGCGGGCGTGATGCTCTACGTCTCCTTTGTGGAGATTTTTGTCAAGGGCACCGAGGCGCTCGTCGGACGCTACGGCGATCCGCTCGGCCACTGGATCAATGCGGCGTCGTTCTTTGGCGGGATGTTGCTGATCGGGCTGATCGACAACGCCATTCCCTCTGCTGAAAATCCGCATGAAACCCATGCCGAGAGCGAGACGCGTCCTCTGCACGACCGCTCCGGTGCGCCGCCGCCCCCGGTGCCCGCGCGGGACAAGCCCGAGCAGGGGCTGCACGACCACGCTCATGGCAGGAAGCTGATGCGCATGGGGCTTTTCACCGCCCTCGCCATCACGATCCACAACTTTCCGGAGGGGCTGGCGACCTTTCTCGCCGCGCTGCAGGATCCCGGGCTCGGCATCGCGATCGCGATCGCTGTCGCGCTGCACAATATTCCGGAGGGGATCAGCGTGTCCGTGCCGATCTATTACGCCACCGGCAATCGCCGCACGGCTTTCTTCTATTCACTGCTGAGCGGCCTGGCCGAACCGGTCGGCGCAGGCGTCGCCTATCTCGCGTTGCGCCTCATCGTGGGCAGCGGCAACGGCGGGCTTCCCCCCGAAATCATGGGGGTCCTTTTCGGGGGCGTGGCCGGCATCATGGTCTATATCAGCCTCGACGAACTCCTGCCCACCAGCCGCGCGTACGGCAAGGGGCACGACAGTCTTTTCGGACTGGCCGGCGGCATGGTGATGATGGCCCTCAGTCTCTTGCTGATGAAGGGATAATGTCCGGCCGCTTGCCCGCGATGCGAAATCGGCAAGTGGCCGGGGAGGCGCGAAGGGCATGCATTTCTGGGATTACCCGCAGAGCCGCGATGACGGTTGACAGTCCGGCGGATAGCGGATATGGTTTTGTCCGAGTGATGGATGTTTCCATCCAGCAAACAAGGAGTTCCCTATGACGACTCGCCGCCTGTTTGTCCGCACCGTCATGACCGGTGCTGCCGTCTCGCTAGTGGCTGCTGTCCAGAACGGCTGTCAGCCGGCCGCCGAGCCGGCCCGGCCCGCCGCTCCCGCCGGCGCGGGCATCCCGAAACTGAAGGCAGCCGGCGCGGTTGTGATCGCCGCCGACAGCCAGAAGACCACGATCAAGATCCGTTGCCAGAAGTGCGGGTTTCTGAGCGAGGAGATCCAGATCGACACGCCCAAGGCCGGCCAGTCCTACACGCAGGCTTGGACCTGCCCGAAATGCGGCCACAAGCAGACCGTCACGATTGAGCTGGATGCGTAAGCGCGAAAAGAGTGACCCATGACTGACAAGATCCTTCCTTTGCTGGGACGGCGCAGTGTCCGCGCCTACCTTCCGGACGCGGCGGTCAGCGAGGCTGAGCTGCGCGCTCTGCTGGAGGCTGCGATGGCCGCGCCGTCCGCCATGGCGCGCGATCCTTGGCGCTTCCTGGTGTTGCGTGAACGCGCGGATCTGGCCGCTCTGGCGGACCTGCTGCCGCACGGCCAGATGCTCCGTCAGGCGGCGCTCGGCATCGTGGTCTGCGGCGATCCCGCGCAGGCCCATCGTCAGGAACTCTCCTACCTGCTGCAGGATTGTTCGGCCGCGGTCGAGAACCTGCTGATTGCCGCGCACCTGCTCGGGCTCGGCGCGGTCTGGCTGGGCGTCCACCCGAACGACGACCGCGTGACCGGCATCCGCCGTCAGTTCGGCGTGCCTGAGACGATCCTGCCGATCGCCGCGATCGCGATCGGCCGGCCGGCCGAAGCGCCCGCACCCCGCACGCGCTTCAATCCGGACTTCGTGCGCACCGGCCGTTGGTGACCGCCGCGCGCCGCGCGAAGGCCGCCTCGACGCGAGAGGGATCGTCGGTGTCTTCGGTCACCGCTCCCGCCTAATTCCTGATTTCTCCGCCCTGACTCTGTATTATTCTTCTGTCAGCCCGTCCCGGTATGATACCGTTCTGGCATGAACAACACGAACATCGCATTGCTGATCGATTGCGACAACACGAGCCGCGAAGCGGTTGAGCCGGTCCTTAACGAGCTGGCCAAATACGGGGTTGTGAACATTCGGCGAGCTTACGGTGACTGGAAGAGCAGCCAGTTGAAGAACTGGGAGTCGCACTCGATGCTTTTCGCGCTGAAACCGGTTCAGCAGTTTGGCTACACCAAGGGCAAGAACGCGACGGACGCCGCGATCATCATCGACGCCATGGACATCCTTTACACCAACGCGGTCGAGAGTTTCGCGATCATGAGCAGCGACAGCGACTTCACGCCGCTGGTGGTGCGCCTGCTGGAGAGCGGGAAACAGGTGTTCGGCTTCGGCGAAAAGAAAACGCCGGCTCCGTTCATCAAAGCCTGTTCGCAGTTCATCTTCACGGAAGATCTGATCTCCGCCGCGCGTGAGGATGATGCATCGTCTGCCGCACCCGCGCCGAAAAAACGCGGCGGCGGGGCGACCGGCGACACGCCGCGCGCAGAGGACGACGATGCCCGCAAGACGAAGAATGAACTGCGCGGCGACACCGGGCTGGTGCGCATGCTGCGGCTGGCCTGCGACAACACCGCCGATGATGACGGGTGGTCGCCGATGAGCCGGGTTTCACAGTACATCGCCAATCAAAAGTCGTTCTCGCCGGTCAACTACGGCTACAAGCGGTGGAGCGACCTCATCCGTGAGACGGACCTGTTCAAAGTCGAGCGGCGCAACGGAACCGCCATGTATATCCGCGACAGGCGCACGAGGCCTGAGGCGGCCGAACGCCGCGCGGCCGGCGGCGGGGCACCGTGACTGGCGGCGTCACGCCAGGTGAGAACCGGTGGTCCCTGCCGCCAGCGACACATGCTTGAGCCCCTTGATCGCCTTGAGGCGGGTGACCAGCGTGTGGATCACGGAGGGCTGGCCGCGCACAGCGATGATCTCGAGGCAGTTGTAGTGGTCGAGATGCACGTGCTGTGTCGAGATAATGGCTGCATGGCCGTCGTGCTGGGCCTGCGTGAGGGTTTTGACAATGTTGCTGGTATGGTGATCGTAGACCAGCACGATCGCGCCGGCCACCTCCTCCCCGGCCTGCCATTCAGTCTTCACCAAACTGGCGCGGATCAGGTCGCCGACTGCCTTCGAACGGGTCGGGCAGCGGTCTTTCTTGATCTTTGCGTCAAACTGCCGCATAAGCGACTCTTCCAGCGAGACGCTGAAACGTGTCAGGGACATGCCTGCTCCTCCTTTTTCCTTAGGCTCCTTCGCTCCTGTTTCCATAAGGGTTGTGTGCCGGGTATGCCCGGCCGCTTGTCGGGACGCTCCGCGAGCGTACCAAGTTTCTGAAACCGCATCAAACGTAACAGAAATTTCGGGCGTTTCAAAGGGCAAGTCCGATCCCAGGCAGGCAACGCCGAAGGGTAGCCGAGGGCAACTGTATCCCCGCGAGGGGAGCGGAGAGAAGGCCGTAGGCGAAAGCGCGGGCTGATCGTACAGAGAAGCGGATGTGAGGCGCGGTGCGCGGGACGAGGGTGCAACACAATCCGAAGTCCCCCAGTTGTCAAAACGCATCACGTATATTCGACGGTCACGCGCGGAAGCGGCAGGGAACACCCCGGGAGATCCTCCCGACGCCCCGCGAGGGGAAGGCGGGCCGCAAGGCCCGCCCAAAGGGAGGCGGAAGTCAGCAGAGGGCATAGTAGGTGCGCAGTCAGGCAAGGCTAGTGAGGCACTCCAATGCCGAAAGGCGGAGCGACAGATAGGCCGAGCCGTATAGCCGGCACCGAAGGCCCGAACGGTACAGAGGCCGAATGGCCAAGATAAATGGTAGTGGCAAGTAAGGGCAGGTTCTACCGACCCCGTGTCCGTATGGACTTTAAGGGTGCGGTGCGTAATGCCGTCAACGCCCGGTTTGGGAGGTGCCTTGGGACGCCGCCCCGACTTCACCAGCCGAGCCGCCGTATACGCGATCCGTACGTACGGTGGTCAGGGAGGGGCGCCCCGCAAGGGGCGTCCCTATCCCAATGTGTGCCGGGCATGACCGGTCGCTTGTCGGGACGCTCAGCGTGCGTACCAGTTTTCTGAAACCGCAGCAAGCGTAACAGAAAAACCGGCGCGACTTGTCGGTAACTTCAAGTTTCTAACCGCGAATATCGCGAATTTTACGAATAATTGCGGCCATTCGCGACCATTTGCGTGATGAGCGGTTAAAAAGTTACTCCATCGTTTGTTCCCGTTCCGCGGGCGGCGGGCTCGTCCACAACTTGAGAGTTGGGAGTCGAACGTTGAGCGTTGAAAGTTGACAGCCGGACGATAGCGGCCCGCCTCTCTGCGGCGGTCTCGGCGAGACCGCCCTGCCGGCTGCAAAACCACACCGGTCGAGATGCGGAAGGAGGAAGAAAGGAGCAGTCGTTGAAACCCGGAACCAGAAACCATTGTCTCCCAAGGTATTTAAACTTTTAACTCCTCCTTCCTCCTTCCTCCTTTCCCCCCTTGTCTGCACGCCCGCCCGTCGCCTCCCGCAATGCGTGATAGACATTCTGGCACACCTTCTGCTAGTGTCTCGCATGACTTTTTGTCACCCGGACTTTTCAGGCCGGACGTTGCGTCAACCAACAAACAGAGGAACCAGGATGCTGACCGTAAGTAACCTCAGAAAAGACTTCGGCTCATTCCAGGCGGTCAAGGGAGTCTCCTTTTCCGTGGAAAAAGGCGAAGTCCTAGGCTTTCTCGGGCCGAACGGCGCGGGAAAATCGACGACGATGCGTATGATCACCGGGTTCATCCCGCCCACGGCAGGAACAGCCACGATCTGCGGCCATGATATCGCGGCCGACCCCGTGGCCGCCAAGCGCTGCATCGGCTATCTGCCGGAAAATGCGCCAAGTTATCACACCATGACTGTGACAGATTTTCTCACCTTCATCGGCGAGGTGCGCGGGTACGCGGGCAAAGAGCTGCGCGAGAAGGTCGAAAACGCGATCGCCAAGAGCCGGCTGGAGAGCGTGCGCAACCAGACGATCGAGACGCTCTCCAAGGGTTACCGCCAGCGCACCTGCTTCGCGCAGGCGATCCTCCACGATCCCCAGGTGCTGATCATGGACGAGCCGACGGACGGCCTGGACCCGAACCAGAAGTTCGTGGTGCGCCAGATGATCAAGGAGATGGCGGCCGACAAGGCAATCATCATCTCCACGCACATTCTCGAAGAGGTGGACGCCGTCTGCACGCGCGCGGTGGTCATTTCGGGCGGGCAGGTGGTGGCCAACGGCACGCCGGCCGAGCTGCGCGCCCAGGATCCCCAGGGCCGCCTGGATGTGGTGTTCCGCAATCTGACCATGACCGAGGAGGCCTCGAAATGACCAACCTGAAAACCGTCAAGTCCATCTTCCAGCGTGAATTCAAAGCTTACTTCGACTCGCCCGTGGCGTACGTCTTTCTCGTCGCCTTCCTGGTGCTGGTCGGCTTTCTCACCTTCGGCGTGACCATGTTTTACGAGCGCCGCCAGGCCAACCTGACGCCGTTCTTCTTCTGGCACCCGTGGGTCTACCTGCTGCTGGTCCCGGCCGCGACGATGGGCCTCTGGGCCGAAGAGCGGCGCACCGGCACCATCGAGCTGCTGCTCACCCTGCCGGTCACTCTGGTCGAAACGCTCGTGGGCAAGTTTCTCGCCGCGTGGGCCTTCATCGGCATCGCGCTGGCGCTGACCTTCCCGATCGTGCTGACAACGGCCTGGCTGGGCGATCCGGACCTGGGCGGCATCTTCTGCGGCTATCTGGGCTCGCTGCTGCTCTCCGGCGCCTGCGTGGCGGTCGGCGTGTTCGCCTCGGCGCTCTCGCGCAGCCAGGTGATCGGCTTTGTGATCGCCCTCGCGATCTGCCTCTTCCTGCTGATCATCGGGTTCGACCCCGTGATCAACGCCGTCTCGGGCTGGGGCGTGCCGGCCGGCGTCGTCAACGCGGTCGCGTCGTGCAGCCTGATGCAGCACTTCGACGCCATGCGCCGCGGCGTGATCGACTTTTACGACATCGGCTACTACGTCGGCGTCATGGTCTTCATGCTGGCCGCCGCGCACGTGGTCACCGACAACCGCAAAGCCTCCTGATACTGAACTTCCTTGGAGTCTGTTATGTCTGCGAATAAATCCAATCTTCTCTCACGCTTCGGCACCGGCCTCGCGGGACTGCTGGTCCTGCTGGTCATCATCGGCGCCGCCAACCTGATCATCGCCAACCTGCGCCTGCGCGTCGACCTGACCGCCGAGCGGCTCTACACGCTCTCGACCGGCTCGAAACAGGTGCTCGGCAAACTCGAAAACGACGTGACGCTCAAGTTCTACTTCAGCGCGTCGTCGGCCGAGATGCCGATGGGCCTCAAGACCTACGCCAACCAGGTGCAGGACCTGCTCAAAGAGTACGAGCTGGCCGGCAAGGGACGCGTCGCGCTCGAGGCCTACGACCCGAAACCCGACTCGGATTCCGAGGAGTGGGCGCAGCGCTACGGCATCGAGCCGCAGCAGACCAACCCGTTCGGGCAGCCGGTCTACTTCGGCCTGGTCGCGGTCTGCGGCGAGACCGAGGCGGTCATCCCCGGCTTCAATCCGCGCACCGAGGCGACCTTGGAGTATGACATCACCCGCCTGATCACGCGCGTGGCCTGGCCCGAGAAGCCGGTCATCGGCGTGCTCAGCAGCCTGAGCGTGCTCGGCGCGCCGCAGAATCCGATGATGATGATGCGCCGCCAGCAGCAGGACCAGGGCTGGACCGCCTTCCGCGAGCTGCGCAAGGACTACACCGTGCGCGAGATCCAGGCCGATGCCGAGGCGATCGACGCGGACGTCAAGGCGCTGATCGTGGTGCATCCCAAGAACCTTGAGGACAAGGCGCTCTTCGCGATTGACCAGTTCGTGTTGCGCGGCGGCCGCCTGATCGTCTGCGTCGACCCCTTCAACATCGCGGACTTCGAGGCCAACCAGCAGCAGCAGAACCCGATGATGATGCAGATGGGCGGCGGACAGGCCGGCCCCTCCACGCTCGGCAAGCTGTTCGACGCGTGGGGCGTGACCTTCGACACCGCCAAGATCGTCGCCGACCTCAGCGCCGCCACCAAGCTCAACTCCGGCAACGGCCGCGTGGAAGACAATCCCGCCTTTCTTTCGCTGGGTACCGCCAACATGGCGAAGGACGACCTGCTCACCGCGCAGCTTTCGCAGGTGATGCTGCCCTTCGCCGGCGCGCTCTCGGCCAACACGCCCAAAGAGATCACCTTCACGCCGCTCATCACCACCTCTAAGGATAACGCCTGCCTGGTGGACCAGATGAACGCGCAGTTCGGCATGAGCGCCATGCGCGCCCAACTCAAGCCCGACGGCGCCCAGCGCACGCTCGCCGCGCGCCTGCAGGGTACCTTCAAGACCGCCTTCCCCGACGGCCTCTCGACCAACGGGACCGCGACCGCCGCCACCAATGCCGCGCCCGCCCACCTGACCTCCGGCACCAGCACGGTCATGATCTTCGGCGACGCCGACTTCCTGAACGACCGCTTCTGCGTGCAGGTCATGAACTCGCTCTTCGGCCAGGTCGCGCAGCCGATCAACGACAACCTGACGCTCTTCGGCAACACGGTCGAGCAGTTCGCCGGCCGCGAAGAGCTGATCGGGGTGCGGTCGCGCGGCCAGTTCAACCGCCCGTTCGTCAAGGTCGACCAGCTCGAGGTCAAGGCCATGAAGCAGTGGCAGGCCGAAGAAGAGCGCCTCGAGGCCGCCCTGCAGGAGACCCAGCAGCGCCTCGCCGATCTCCAGCAGAAGAAGAGCGGCAACGAGCGCCTGATCCTCTCCAAGGAGCAACAGGCCGAGCTGGAGCAGTTCCGCAAGACCCAGGCGGAGACGCGCAAACAGCTCAAGGAGGTCCGCAAGAACCTCAACAAGGACATCGAGCGCCTCGGCCTCTCCCTCAAAGTCGTGAACATCGCGCTGCTCCCGCTGCTGGTGATCGGCTTCGGCCTCTTCCGCGGCCTGCGGCGCAGGAAACATTGATGCGTGCGGGCGGGCGCGCCGCCGCGCCCGCCCGCCGGACCTCTCTTTCACCTCTTACAAAGGATTCTCACCATGACCAACAAGAAACTCGTCACGCTCACTGCTGCCGCGGCCGTGCTGGTCGGCCTCGCCTATCTCAGCAGCTCCAGCAAGAAAGTGAAGACCCCCTCGCTCGTCGGCAAGCCCGTGGTCAAGAAATTCGACCTCAGCGCGGTCGCGAAAATCGAGACCGGCCCCACCGACAAAAAGCTCGTGCTCGCCAGCACCGACGCGGGCTGGGTCATCGAGTCGCTGCACGGCTATCCCGCCGACATCGCCAAGATCCGCGAGAACCTGCTCAAGCTCACCGACCTCAAGGCCGGCCACGTCGCCTCCGGCAAGAAACTGGAGAACCCCGCCCTGGTCGATCTGCAGGACGCCGCCGGCAAATCTCTCGCCACGCTGCGCCTCGGCGATAAGCACATGCGCCAGCCTGCCGGCGAAATGGCCCAGTTCGGCGGCGGCGGATATCCGGACGGCCGCTATGTCGCGGCGGACGGCAGCGACACCGTGGTGCTCGTCAAGGATTCGCTCGACGCCTTTGACGGCGACGCCAAGAGCTGGACCGAGACGCAGATCGCCGCCGTGCCCTCGGCCGACGTGACGGCCGCCGAACTGACGCGCGACGGCAGGACCGTCAAGCTCGCCAAGAAGGACGGCGCCTGGACCTTGGACGGCCTCGGCGCCAAGGAAGAACTCGACACCTCCAAGACCTACAGCTTGGAGTCCGCGCTCAACTACCTCAACTTCAACACGGTCGTCGACCCCGCCCTCACCGACGCGCAGCTCGGCCTGACCACCGGCGCGGTCTTTACCGTCGCCCTGAAGAGCGGCGAGCGCTACACAGCCAAGGTCGGCGGCGTCGCCGAAGGCGGCACCGACCGCTACATCCGCCTGAGCGCCGCCTTCACGCCGGTCGGCACGAACGCGACCGAAAACGCCGAACTCACCAAGAAGGTGGAGACCTTCAACGCCAAGTCCGGCAAATGGGCCTACACGGTTTCTTCCTACAACGCGGAGAACATGACCAAAAGCCGCGCCGATCTCGTCAAGGCTAAGGAAGAGCCCAAGAAAGAAGACGAAAAAGCAGACAAATGAACTTAGAAAAAACCACCAACCTGATCGCGGCGCAGGCCGAGACGTTGACGGCGATCCGCCAGGAAGTCAACAAGGTGATCGTGGGGCAGGAGAAGCTGATCGACCGCCTCATCGTCGCGCTGATCACCGGCGGGCACATCCTCCTCGAGGGTGTGCCGGGCCTCGCCAAGACCCTTTCGGTCAAAACTCTGGCGGACGCCCTCGGCCTGCAGTTCCAGCGCATCTCCTTCACGCCGGACCTGCTGCCCGCCGACGTGATCGGCACGATGATCTACAACCCCAAGGATGCGACCTTCACGCCCAAAAAGGGGCCGGTTTTCACTAACCTGCTGCTGGCGGACGAGATCAACCGCGCCCCGGCCAAGGTGCAGAGCGCCCTGCTCGAAGCGATGCAGGAGCGCCAGGTCACGATCGGCGAGCACACCTACACGCTGCCCGCGCCCTTCCTGGTCATGGCCACGCAAAACCCGATCGAGCAGGAAGGCACCTATCCGCTGCCCGAGGCGCAGGTCGACCGCTTCATGCTCAAATGCATCATCACCCATCCGTCGCGCGATGACGAGCGGCGCATCATGAACCGCTTCGCCCAGAAGCCGCCCGCGCCGGTCAAGGCCGTCATCACCGCCGCCGACGTGCAGGCGCTGCGCGACACGCTGGAACAGGTGTATTGCGACGAGAAGGTGGGCGACTACATCCTCGACATCGTCTTCGCCACGCGCGAACCCGCGGCGCATAAGCTCGACGCCCTCGCGGGCCAGATCCAGATGGGTGCCTCGCCGCGCGCGACGCTCTGCCTCAATCTGGCCGCGCGCGCCAACGCGATGATGCACGGCCGCGCCTACGCCACGCCGCAGGATGTCAAGGAGATCGCCCACGACGTGCTGCGCCACCGTATCATGCTCACCTACGAGGCCGAAGCCGAGGAGGTCACGACGGACAAAGTTATCA
>JAQUEX010000153.1 GCA_028684935.1 Kiritimatiellia bacterium
GATTAAGATTACGAATAAGCAGGGTATCCACCAACAGAACTGCCATGCGCCCCTGCCATGCCCTTTCCGCTTTCCGCCATTGCTATCGGCATGCGCTTATGCAATACTCTTTCCCATCCTTACGGCCACGCGGCCTGGTCATTCCGGGCACGTGTTTATCGAACCATTCAGGAGACCTGACATGACATTCACCGTGAAGAGTTTGTCGGCTATCATCCTCGCCGCTGCCTGCTGCGTATCGGCAGAAGACGGCTGGACCCCGCTGTTCAACGGCAAGGATCTGGAGGGTTGGGTCCCCAAGATCAAGGGCTTCCCCGCCGGCGAGAACTTCGGCAACACGTTCCGCGTCGAGGACGGCCTGATCAAGGTGCGTTACGACGGATATGGCGGCGCGTTCAAAAACCGTTTCGGCCACCTGTTCTACAAGACCCCGTTCACCAACTACGTCCTGCGCATCGAATACCGCTTTGTCGACGAGCAACTGCCCGACGGTCCGGGTTGGGCCAAGCGCAACAGCGGCGCGATGATCCACGGCCAGTCGCCGGAGTCGATGCGCAAAGACCAGGATTTTCCGGTCTCGATCGAGGTCCAGTTCCTTGGCGGCCTCGGTTCCGGCAACCGGACAACCGCCAACCTCTGCACGCCGGGCACGCATGTCGAGCGGGACGGTGCGCTCTACACGCCCCACGGGCTCAACTCAACATCGAAAACCTATCACGGCGATCAGTGGGTCACCGTGGAGATCGAAGCGCGCGGCAGCCAGACCATCCTCCACCGCATTGACGGCGCGACGGTCCTGCAATATGACAAGCCGCAGTACGACCCCAAAGACGGCGATGCCAAACGCCTGATCGACGCGAACGGCGGCAACGTGCTGATCGAGGGCGGCACCCTCTCGCTTCAGTCAGAGAGCCACCCGGTCGATTTCCGCAAAGTGGAAATCAAGCCGCTGAAGCCATAGGCACCTCTTTCCTTTCGGCTGCGTGTAACGCGGCGACCGCCCGCTGTGTATGCTACAGTGTCACACGGCCTCTGCGCGCAGGGTTTGCGCGCGGCGCCGCTGTTGACCTCTGAAAGGAACTCTCATGAACATGAAGCCTGCCCTTGCGTTCGCGGGTGCGCTGATACTTGCGTCCGCCTGCCGTCTTTGCGCCATCGAGGCGCGTGATTTCTCCGACCAGACCCGCTGGGTGCTGACGCTGGACCTGCGGGCGGCGCACGCCTCGCCGATGCTGGCCTTTGCGGCCGACCAGATCGACGCCGCCAAACGTCAGGAGGCCGAGCGCAAGCTTGCGGCCGTCGAGGCGATGTTCGGCGTGAACCTGAAGAAAGACATCGACCATATCGTGATCGCAGGCAACGGCGATGCTTCAAAAGGCGGCGTCGCTTATGTCTACGGACGGTTCGACGCGCAGCGCCTGACGACCATTCTCGCCGGGGCCAGCGAGTATTCGACGTCCAACCATCATGGCACCGTGGTCCAGCGGTGGCGTGACGACTCCGACAAGAAAAAGAAATGCATGGCCTTTGCCAAGCCGGGGCTCGCGCTCTTTGCCGATCAGGCCGAGCCGCTGGCGCAGGCTCTCGACGTGTTGGCCGCGCGCCGTCCCGGCCTCCCCGCAGATACGCCCCTGCGCGCGGCGTTCACGCCTTCGGCCGGCGACGTGCTGACCCTTCACGCCACAGGCTTGTCGGAGATCGTGGGCGCGCAGCCCAATGCCCAAGCCTTGCGTCAGGCCACGGCACTCAGCCTGCGGATCGGGACCCCGGACGCGGAAACCCTCAAGGCTGCGCTCGCGGTCACCGCGACGGACAATCAGACGGCGCAGCAGGTGTACCAGGCACTGATGGGCATCCGAGCCCTCGCCATGCTGCGCGCTGCCGAAGAACCTGAAACGGCAGCACTCGCCACCCAGATCGGCATCACCTGCGACGGCAGCGCAGTGCAGGTGGCCTTCGGCATCAGCAAGACCCAGCTTCAGACCGCGCTGCAGAACCGCAAGGCGCGACTCGCAGCGCAGCCCGCACCGGCCGCCAACGCGCCCTAACGGAATCCTTGACGTGGCGAGCCCTCCAGCAGACCCTGACGCCGCGCTGCGCGAAGCCATGCAGCGCGTGGCGCAGGGAGAGATACAGGCCTTTCGGATCGTTGCCGAAGCGCTGGAGCCGCGCTTGGAGCGTTTCTTCGCGCAGCTCGGCGTGCCGGCCTCAGACCGCGACGACCTGTTTCAGGAGACCTGCCTGCGGCTGTACCGGGCCGCAGACCGTTATGATCCGCGGCGTCCGCTCCTGCCGTGGGCCTTGACGGTCGCGCGCCGCGTGATGCTGAACTGGCACCGCGCGCGCAAACCCACGGTCGAGCTGGACGAGGCGCGCTGTGTGGCCGACACGCAGCGGCCGGTGCCGGAGACCGGCGGCGCGGACGACGTGTGGGCCTTTGCCCGTGCCCGCCTGCCGGCCGCCGCCTGCGAACTGCTCTGGCTGCGCTACGGCGAGGATCTCGAACCGGCCGAGATCGCGTCGGTCACGCGCCGCACGCCGGTGCACGTGCGGGTGTTGCTGCACCGGGCGCGCGCCGCACTGGCCACAGCCCTTGAACACGACGGCACGGGGATACGTCCCCAAGGAGGTGAGCGATGAACGATAGGCCCAACACGCCGTTTACTGAGCTTGAGCAGCGTCTGCGGCGGGCCGCCCCGCCCTGCGCGCCGGCCCCCCGTGCGGCACGCGTCGCGCGCGTCTGCGCCGCCGTGGACACCCTGCCGCCGCCGCGCGCGCATCATTCGGCCCATCCCGCGTTTCGTTTGCTCGCGCGGCGTGTCGCCGCCCTCGCGCTGATCGTTCTGTCCGCCGTGCTGGCGACCCGGCTCGCGACACGGCAGCCGCTGCAGCCCTCTCTGCCGCTGCTCTCCGCGACCTCGCTGCTCGACGGGTTGGGCGCGCTGCATGTGCCGCAGCGCATGACAGGACCGCTGGCCGCCGAATCCGAAAACCTGCTGACGGATCTGGTGACGCTGACCACGGTGGTCAACGAACGCACGCTCGCCATCCTCTTCTAGGCGAAGAGCGCCTCCACGCGCGCCAGCAGGTCGGCACGGCTTTCGACGCGCAGCAGCGGACAGGGCAGGCTCTTGCGAAAGGTGGCTCCGTAGGTCATGGTCACCACGCGCGGATCCGCGACGATCACCACGCCTTTGTCCGCCCGCGTGCGGATCAGTCGGCCGAAGCCCTGCCTGAAGCGGATCACCGCCTGAGGCAGTGAAAACTCGCGGAACGCGCTGCCGCCCGCGCGCTCGATCTGTTCGCAGCGCGCCTCGACGATCGGATCAGTCACAGCGGCAAACGGCAGGCGTGCCATCACCACGCAGCTCAACGCCTCCCCCGCCACATCCACGCCTTCCCAGAATGAATGGGTCCCGAGCAGCACGCAGGCACCGCCCGAGCGGAAGATCCGCGTGATCTGGTCGCGCGTGCCGTTCGAGCCGTGCACCAGCAGCCGGATCCCCGCTTCGCGCAGCGGCGCCTCCAGCAGGCGCGCGACCTGATTCATCATCTCGTAGCTGGTGAAGAGCCCCATGGCGCGGCCGCGCGTCCGGGTAAACACCTCCAACATCAGGCCGCTGAGCTGTTCGGCATAGGCGCCGCCTGTCGGCCCGGCAGGCGCGGGCAGAAAGACGGGAGCCAGCGCCGCGCATTGCGTCAGATAGTCGAACGGACTCTCCGCGACGCAGGTCATGACCTGTTCAGGCTCAAGGCGGTCAATCCCCAGCCTTCGGCTGATGTAGCCGAACGAACTGCCGACGCGCAGGGTTGCCGAGCAGAACACCACCGTCGATTTTTGGCGGTAGAGCAGCTCGGCCAACGCCTCGCCGATGCTCAGCGGCGCGGCGTAGAGGTTGGCCGTCCCGGCGCTGCGGCTCGGCGGCTCGGCCCAAAACACGTGTTCCGCATCCGTGGCGGCCAGGACGAAATCCATATCCGACGCGAAGGTGCGCAGCGCCGCAGCCGCACCCTCGACATTCGCCGCCTGATCGTCATACAGCGCGAGTTCGCCCGCCGTGGTCTGTCGCAACGCCTCGCCCAGCTTCAGCAGCAGGCCGGACGCTTCCGCAATCGCGCGCTTGACAGCCAGCCGGCATTGCTGAACCTCGACCTCGTCCCAACCGGCCGCACACGCCGAAAACTGTTTATCGCGACACACCTCGCGCGTGAACGTGCCGGACGGCGGCGCCTCGCCCATGCACGGTGTCTCCGCATCACCGGCCGTGTCGCCGGCCGCCTGATCCCCGGCACCCGCAGCCGCCGCATCGAACGACGGCACGCAGCGGAAGCGCACAGGGACATGCCCCGGCTGGATGATGGCATACAACGCCTCAAACAGGACACGGGCGGTGTTCTGCACCTCCTCCAGCGCACTGCGGATCTGGCGGATCTGCTGCCGCAGCGCTTTGGCGGACGTTTCGTCGGCCGTTACCGCGCCCGTTTCAAGATGGTTGCGCAGCACCTCCAGCACGCCGCCTGCGCGACGGCCGCGGCCGCGGCTCAGGCGGCGCAGCAACTGGGTGAGGCGTGTCTGGGTCAGCTCCGTGGAGAGGTGGCGCGTCGCCGCCTCTTCCAGATTGTGCGCCTCATCGAACACGATCTGGGCATGGGGCGGCAAGGCGGAGCCGGGCGATTGCGACTCAGCAAACACCAGCGCGTGATTCGCGATAACCACATGCGCAATGGCCGCGCGGGCGCGCGCCTTCTGCAGAAAACAGCGGCGCCCATACCGGCAGGCGCGCCCGGGACACTCCTCGGCGGTAGAGGCGAGTTTGGCAAGGAACGCGGCATCGGCGTGGCCCGCGCCGGCAAAGGTGTCAAGGTCGCCGTCAGACGACTGCGCCGCCCAGGCCAACGCCAGCGCGAAATGACGCAGCTCGGGGCGTTCAAGTTCAAAGTGGCTCTGCTCCAGCAGGATCGCGACCCGCCGCAGGCAGACGTAGTTCGAACGTCCCTTCAGCACGGCCACACGCAGAACGCTGCCGTCGGCGCACACCGCCGCGCGGACCAGCGGCAGATCTTTTTCAATGAGCTGCGCCTGCAGATTGCGCGTGTTGGTGCTGACCACGACCGGCACATCGTTGAGCAGCGCCCATGCGGCTGCGGGAATCAGGTAGGCGAGGCTCTTGCCGACGCCGGTACCGGCCTCAACCAGCAGGTGCCGGCCCTCGCTAAAGGCACGCGCGACCGCGCGCAGCATCTCCACCTGGCCGGGACGCGATTCATATCCGGGCATCAGGCGCGAGAAGGTGCCGCCGGGCAGCAGATGCGCCGCGATGCGGGCGCTGTCCAGCGGCGTACAGTCGGCATGTGCCGGCAGGGTGCGTCGCTCGTTCCGGCGCGCTTCAGGCGTGAATGTTTCCAGCCACGGGCCGCAACCGGTACCGGCGTGCCGGGCGCGCTCGGCAAAGTGACCGAACACGCGCGCCATCCCGCGCTCATCCAGGTCGCGCAACACCAGCTCGATCGTTTCCAGCGTCCACAGCGGCAACGCCGCCAGCCGCGCTTCGATCGCGCGCCAGACCGCCCAGAGGCCCTCGCCGCTGGCACCGCCCTGCCGCAAGCGTTCCGCCGCGCTCTCCACCGGCGTGTCCGGAAAGGCAAAGGCGTGCAGGGCCAGCACATCGACCGCATACGCCCGGCCGGCCGGCAGCAGATCCTCAAACGCTGCCGCATCCTGGGTGATGTAGAGCGTTTCCTGCGCCGGATCGGCAGCCTGGCCCTCATCCGGAAAGCGATCGAAGACCGGCGGTTGTCCCGGCGGCTGCGTCACCCACACTGTACGGAAGCTGAGCATGCGCGCCGCTCCTCACGCCCGCTTCATTTACCCATGTCGAACAGTTTCAGGCAGCGCCGGAAGTCGGCCGGCAGCGGACTGTGCGCCTTGAGCGTCTCGCCCGGACGCATGGGGTGCGGCAGCTCCAGGCCGGCGGCATGCAGCATCTGGCGCGGCACCGTCAGCAGGCGCGGATCGCGCGCGAATTTGACGCCGTGTTCACGGTCGCCCAGCACCGGGTGGCGCAGCGCGGCGAGATGCCGGCGGATCTGGTGGGTACGGCCCGTCTCGATCTTCACCTTGAGAAAGCTGGCATCTTTGGCGATCGCCTCACGCTGGATGTGGCTGACCGCGCGCTCGCCGTCCAGCTCCTGATCCACGGTCGAAGCGGTCCGCTCATAGCGGCCGTACACGATCACGCGGTAGAGCTTGCTGACCCGGCGCGTCTTAAAAACCGCCACGGCGGCATCGAACGCGGCGGCGCTTTTGGCGAGCAGCAGGCAGCCGGTGGTGTCGCGGTCCAGGCGGTGCACCGCCTGCAGCGCGGCGAGGCCGGTCTGCGCGCGCAGCAGCTCCTCGGCGCTGCCCGCGCCGACCGAAAGCATGTTGGACGGTTTGTCGACCACCAGGTAGAACTCATCCTGCACCAGGATCCGGAGCACAGGCTGCGAAGGCGCGGCCGACTGCTTGGGCAGGCTGGCTGCCGGCAACTCCACGGTATCTCCGGTTTTGAGCGCGTGATGCGTCATCCATACGCACCGGCGATTCACCCACACGACACGGTCATCCAACAGATTCTTGGCCGCGCGTTTGGAGATCGAGAGCCGTGCGGCGAGAAACATCTGGAGCGACTGATCTGCCTGCACTTTTGAGACCACAAACGACACGACCGACGGAGACTTTTCTTTCATGAACGGCTGAACCTGACCCCTTCTGAGAGCGCTACACGCGCACGACGGACCCCACCACACCCACGCACCGCTCTTTACCCTGAATATCCGGCGCGAGCTGAACCTCGACATCGGCCGGCTCGCCGGCCTCGGTCTGCGCGGCAATGCGGCAGACTGTCGGCTCGCCGGCCAACGCGCGCTCAAAGTGCGCGGGCAACGGCTCATCCGGCATCACATCTTCAAACCGCGCGCCCACGACCTCCTCCGGCGCGCCAAAATCAAACATCCGCAGGAAGGCGCGGTTGACCGCCCGGAAGACACCGTCCGCATCGCACACAAAGCAGGCGCAATGCGCGTTCTCGAAGGCGTTCGCCTTGCTGCGCATCGCCTGCCACTGCTTGCGCCGGCGCTCCGTGTCGCGCACGGTGAAGACCAGATCGCCGGCGTTCACCAGATCGATCACGCTGATCGTGACCTCGGCCGGGAACCAACTGCCGTCCGTGCGCTGGCATTTGGCATCCAGCATGATATGGCGCGACTCGTCGATCCCCTTGCGGATACGGCCGACCACCTGCGCGGTGACGCCGGGAATCAGCATGGCCACCGGCTTGTCCCAGATCTCCTCGGGCCGGCAGCGGAAATACTCCGCAGCACGAGGATTTAACTCGATCAAATGCCCGTTCGGGTCGGTCACCAGCAAGGCGTCATACATACCGGTCATCAACTGACGGTACAAAGACTTATGGTCCTGCAGGGCGCAAATGGCGTTCATGGGATCGGTTTCCATTCTGCAAGCGGTACCGGAGCCATCACGCCACGCCACCGCTCTCTTTTTTT
>JAQUEX010000154.1 GCA_028684935.1 Kiritimatiellia bacterium
CCCCTTTCCGCCGACCAGCGGCGGGTCTACAGCTCTTCGCGCATCCCCTTCGAGGGATTCCCGCGTCCCATTCGCAGGACCTGTAGTTCCGGTGTTGTGTCGCTGTAGTTCCGGCGCTGTGCCGCCGGAGACCCGCAACGTATCACCGCCCCGGTTCACCGTCGGTCAAGACTCGTCCCAGTCCTCGTAATCCGGCCATATCGCCGCCACCGCCGGGCTGTCGGGCGAGAGGTCATGGGCCGAGCGGATACAGCGGAAAGCCTCTTCATCGCGCTCCCCCGCCTCGTGATACAAGGTTTGGGCCACCATCCAGGCGACCATGGCATCCGGATGCGTTTCCTGCGGCATATCCGCCGACTGAAACAATGCGTCGGCCTCTTCCATGCGGTCGTCGCCGACCAAGATTTGCAGCAGCGTGGCCCGGGCGAACAGATATTCGGGATGCTCCGCCACCAATCCGCGTAGAACCGTCTTCGCCTCGTCCCTACGATTGCGGTGGATCAGGCTAATCGCGAAGTTGTACCGCGCGGGGTAATAGTCAGGCTCTTCCTTAATGATCCGGAGATAGGTCTCCCCGATCGCCGACCAGTCCGGTCTTTTCTTGTATCCGGCTCTGACGGCTTTCTCGTAGCATTTCTGTAGTTTCTCCGGCAGATATTTTCCGAACCGGAACTCTGGGTTCAGCCGGGTGCCCTTATAGGCCACATGGCGGCGTTCGCCGTTCAAGAACAGATTGAGTTCCTGCCCCGGGCCCAATTCGCCGCGTGTATCCAACTCCTGCAAGGCCTCCATGCGGAGGCTGTCGGGGCCGAAGGTGCCTTTTACGATCAGCCAAAGCAGCGCGACGGCTTCCGGATGTTTGGCATGGATGAGCATCCGGAAGGCGTTCTCCGGTTCGGCGGCCGATTCGTTCAGGATCGCCTCGCAGAAATCCACGACCACGCGGCGGGAGAGCCAGCCCGTTTCGTCGTGTCCGATTCCCTTCTGGATGAGATCAACCGGGCAGATCTCATACGAGAACAGGTACGGCCAGTCGCCTCTGACCGTATGCGGAGACGCCTTCTCTTTCAGGAGATCCAGATAACGGCGGGCCATCTCCGCCTTGTAATAGCCGAGCGGTATCCGGCGCAAATCGCGCAGCGCACGCGGGCGGTCATTGAGATTCGCAGCCGCCACGCCGGTAAAAAAACTGACGCCGGGCTCGTCGCCATACTCGCCCTTGTCGACGAGGTCAAGGATCTCACGATGGCGCTTGAACCGCGACAGAACCTCGCACAGCTTCAGACAGGCATCCGCGCTCGGGAGTGTGCACGTCAGCGCCTCTTCCAGATGATGCTGAGCGGCCTCCTCCTCGCCATTGACCATGTAAAACGTCGCCAGGTTCGCCAAGCCGAACGGATTGGGAAAGGGCGCGGCTTTCAGACTCTCGGCTTGCGTACGGATCGCCTCGTCGAGGCGCCCGGTAGCGAACAGACAGATCGCCAAATTGTTGGCCGCTGTATAGACGAAGGGCGCGGCCGCACTGGACTGACGAAACAGCGGGATAGCCTGCTCAACATTTCCCCCAGCCATCAGCCGTAACCCTCTATCACACAAACGACGCCCTTCCGCCATGTCTCCGACGGGCACCCCCTCGGGAATATCCTCGTCCCTGTTATCTGGCGAGGCAGGCAAAAAGAACGACGGCCCTTTGGCCGCTTCACGTTCGAGCCTTTTCTGATAGCAACAGAATTTATACTTCTTTCCGCTGCCACACGGACAGGGGTTATACGGGTCTATTCTGGTCGTCTCGCTCATGCCCATCATCTTCTCAAACCGATCCGCCGATGGCAATCGTCTTCCCTCTGTCTTTCGATGAACGCCTACCGCACGGCGGCACGCACCCGGTGACCGGCAAGCGGCCGGCTACATCCCCCAGTAAAGCACCAGCCACAATGCGGGGGCGGAGAGCAGCGTGCTGAGCAGAATCACATTGCCGGCGAATTCAGGGTCGCCGTGCAGTTGCCGGGCATAAATGTAGGCCGAAGAGGCCGTCGGGCACGCGAGGAAGATCAGTGTCAGCAGGGTCTCTTCCGGAGAGAGCCCGCCCATCCGGCAGAGCAGGCCGCCCGCCAGCGGCAGGACCGCCACATTGAAGGCCGCGGCCAGCATCGCCGCCCCCAGCCCGTCGCGGATGTTGCGCATGCTCAGCCCGGCCCCGATGCTCAGCAGCGCCAGCGGCAGCGCCATCCCGCCCAATGAGCCCAGGCTGCGCGACAGCGCCACCGGCAGCCGGAGGCCTGCGAATGAGACGGCCAACCCCGCCGAGCAGGAGAGCACCTGCGGATTCGTCACGATTTTTTTAAGCACGGCGACCATCAGGTCTCTCCCGCTTGCGCCGCCTGCGCCGCCGGTGTCGCGCATGACGATCACCGACATGATGTTGAAGACCGGGATCATGGGCGCGACGGCCATGCTGGCCATCTCGACGAGTTTCTGTCCCTGCGGATGCGACCCGAGCGCATAGAGGATCACGGGCAAGCCGACGAAGGCGGTGTTGCAGTGAAAGCTGGTGTGGATGAAGGTTTTGCGGCGGGGCAACGGCAGCCTCAGGCAACGGGCCGCTCCCGCTCCCAGCAGCGCGACGGCCAGAGAGGCGACAGACATCACGGCAAATATCCGCCAGGCATCCGTCAGCGAAAGACGGGCCTCGGAGATGTTCTTGAACAGCAGGCAGGGGAGGCCGATCCAGTAGGCGAATTTCGCGGCGGTGTGGAAAAACCGGTCATCCGCGAAACGGACGCGCAACAGCAGGAAGCCCAACAGCACAAGCACAAAGACCGGTGCCAGCGCGCTGATTACGTGCATGCCGGTTCCCCCCCCCAGTCGACCCACTCCAACGGCTTCGGTATCCGTACCTCCGCCGTCCAACCGATCTCCCGCATCTCGCGTTCAAACGTCGAAAGGCTGACCCGTTCGCCTGCCGCCTCCAGCGGCGTATCGAAGAAATCAAAGTGCGTCGGGACCACGACGCCGACCGTCACGCAGCGCATCAATTTCGGCAAAAAATCGGGAGCGCGTCCTGAAATGCCCAGCAGCAGATAGTCACAGACGACTCCCGCCAACGCGTCGGGCACAAAGTTCGCGCTGCCGAGGTTCAATACGCGAAGTCCCCCGAAATCGAACAGCAGCGCGAACGTTCCACCTTCCAGAAAGTCGGACACGCGCGACATCGCATTGGGTACCGTCTCGTAGGTTCCAGGGTACAGCATCGGCTGTTTATGGCACGACGTCAGAAAGGTCGCCTGAAACCCGGTCTCCTGCAACGTCTCTCCAGCTTTCACCTCTTTTAGCTGCGATGCGGAAACACCCATCGCCAAGCAGATGTTGCGCGTCGTCCGCGAGCCGATCACGCGCGCACCGAAGCGCCGGGCGATTTCCGGCACGTCCGCGAGATGGTCCCAGTGCGAGTGCCCCACAAAGACGACATCGGCATGCTCGAGGTGCGCAGCCACACGGTCAGGCACACAGATTTCATTCAGGCTGCGCGTGAGATAAGGATCCAGCAACACCGACTGTCCCTTGTAGACGAACTCAAACCCGTTCGTTCCTAACCACCGCATCTTCATCGCGCTCCTATTGACTACCACAAGAGAGCGACCAGTCCCATAACAAGGGCAACGAAAATCGCCCACCAGACGGTCACGTTGCGCCAGCCTTTGCCCAGATCGTTGAAGATGTTGATCTTGCGCCAGTTGATGGTCAGTTCATCGGTCACCTGTTCCGGCGCGGGCGGAGCCGTCATCAAACTGACAACGACACAGGTCACGGCGCAGACAAACCAGTTGAGGATCGCCTGATTCGAATACGGCTCCAGCCAGCGCGGATGCGCCGGACAGAATTGGATGAACAGCTTCATCGCGATGCCGAAGGTGAAGCCGAGAAACACCGCCGTGGCCGCTCCCTTGCCGTTGATGCGCTTGAAGAGAATGCCCAGCAGGAACACGGCCGCGAACGGCGGCGCGAAGAAGGCGTACAGGGTCTGGATATAGACGAACAGACTGCCCCCCAGCCGCTCGATGAACATCGCGATCAGCATCGCGAGCAACAGAAACGCGACCGTCGAGACACGCCCGACAAAAATCAACTGCTTGTCCGTGGCGTTCTTTTTCAACTGCCGCTTGAAAATGTCCATCGTGAACACGGTGGACGTCGAGTTCAGCACCGCGTTGACCGTAGACTGGATCGCGCCGAACAAGGCCGCCAGAAAGATGCCGCGGATGCCGGCCGGCAGCAGGGTTTGCAGCATCAGGATATAGCCCTTGTCCGCCTCGGGACGGATCTCCGCCCACGGCAGCTTCATGACCTCGGGGTGCGCGGCGAACAGGATCAGGCCCGGGACCACCACGATCACCGGCAGAAAGACCTTCATGTAGCCTGCGAACACGATGCCCATGCGCGCGTGCCACGCACTCTTGGCACCCAGCACGCGCTGGATCATGAACTGATTGATGACGTTGTACCAGATACTCACTGAAAGAAAGCCGATCACCAGTCCGCTCCAAGGCGTGGTCTGATGGGTCAGCGGCTGGATTACCGCGAGCCGTCGGTATTCGCTCATGCCGACGATGTTTGGCGCGTTCTGCGCGACCACCTCCCGCCAGACCCCCGCGTGGGCCTGGTTGCGCTCGATCATGACCCTGAAGCCGTCGACCAGCGAGCCGGAGTCACCGGCCAGCATCTGCAGGCCGAAGATCGTCACCAGCGAACCGCCAATCAGCATGACCGCCACCGTGAAGAGGTCGGTCCATGCCACAGAAACCAGCCCGCCATAGACCACCCAGCTCCCGGCCAGCACTCCCAGCACAATGATCGACAGCCAGAGGTTCCAGCCGAACAGCTTCTGGATCGCCAAGCCGCCGCCGTACAATACGGCCGCCAGAAACGCCACTACATTGCTGATGATCGTGACGGCCGCGAAAAACTGGCGCAAGACGGAATTGAAGCGCTTTTCCATGAATTCAGGCGTGGTGAAAACCCGCGCCGACAGCAGGAACGGAATGAACAGCCAGATCAGAAAGGAAAAGCTGATGATATTGCCCCATTCCGCCATCGCCACGCAGATTCCGTACACGAAGGCCGCGCCGATCATGCCGATGAAGTGCTCGGTGCTGATATTGGAGGCGATGAACGATCCCCCCACCACATACCAAGGCAGGCTGCGGCTGGCCAGAAAGTAGTCGGCTGACTCCTTTTTCTTTTTGCGTCCGGCCCAGAAGCCGATGACGCACAAAATCAGCAGGTACCCGGCAAACGCCGTCAAGTCCCAGACATTCAACGAAAAATTCTGATTGCCGGTCATTTAAATCTCCTGGGTTTGAAGTCCGATCATGCGCCCGAACGCTCGAATCGACTCGAGATGCTCCCCGAGCACCAAGGCGCTGTGGTGTGTGCCGCCCGCGCGTGAATAAGCCTCCAGAAACGGCACCACGCCACCGCGCGGGCGCACCCAAATGCGGATGGCGTCGCGCATCGCCGGATCAAGGCCGTCACCTTCGGCCAGCACCTCGACCGGCGCGACGATCAGCGTGAAGGAGTCGTCCGGCCCCGGCGCGAGATTCACGAACACGGCCGGACCCGGCCGGGCCGCGCAGGTCAACACGGCCGGATCGCACGCGCCGCCGAGAAAGAAGGGTTTCGAGATGACACGGGGCTTCTCGCCGGCGACTGCCGGATTGATTTCGCCCATGTGCGACAGGAAAAGGCTGTCACCCGCCCAGTCGGCACAGAAGATTTCGGTGAACGTCACGGCGCCGAAAGCGCGCGCCAACGCACCCACCAATGAGGCGGTCAGGACATCCCCCTCGCCGCCGTATCCAACCCCGCGCGACATGGCTTTGGAAATCTCCAGAAACGGCATGGTGTCCGCCGGACGCTCACAGGTGGTGAAGGCCTGGAAGTTGACGCTGAGCGCCTTGAAGCCGCCTTCATCCAGAATCTTTCGCAAGCCGAGTCCGACGCGCACCGAACGGGCGTGCGCATCATCGGGCAGTTCGCAACGGAAACACGCGCGGTCTGCCGCGACCTCCCGCGCGACCGCGTCAGGCGAGACCTGCAGCACGGCCGCATCCAACTCGTCCAGACCGATCTGCGTCACGTCAACGCCGAGTATCTCGGCCAGCACCTCTTCCGCCACGGAAAAATCGCCCATGCCCTTAAACGTGTGCCCGACCCGCAAGGCCCGGGTGCCGCGCAGCGAGCCCGCCGCCACCGCGGCCCGCGCCAGTTCCACCGTCCGGTCGATCAGGCACGGATCGGAATCATGTCCGGCCACAATCTCAAACGCGCGTTTGCGGCGGCGCAGCATCGAGGCAAAATCCATCACGCCATGAACACCGTGGTTGTACATGATGCGCGAAGGCGACACAGACAACCCGAAGTCGGCATCCATGGTGGTGTCGAGAATGATGATCGGCAAACGGGTCTCGCAGAAGGCGTCCAGCGATTCCAGCGAAGGCGAATACGCCAGGTGCAGCGTGATGATACAGTCCGCGCCCTGCCGCTCGAACGCTTGGATAGCCGGGCCGAATTCTTCGGCCACCCGGCAGACCGGAGCGGGGAGGACCTGGATGTCCCGCGCCTCCAACGCCTGCGTGATGCGTTGCAGAAATTCGGTGAACCCGTTGCGGCGATCAGGCTGGTGATCGTCGTAAAGCTTCAGATAAAAAGGGAGCAACCCCGCGACCGGCTTTTTTGTGCAGGACATGATTTATTTTTTTCCGTAGTTGCGTTCCGCGACACTGCGGAACAGATGAAAGGCCGTGTTGAAAAAGAGATTCTCGATCTCCAGCCGCGACAGCCCGGTGCGCTCCGCCGCCGTACGGATGCCCCTGAGCTGCTCGTAGTAGAAAAAGGTGAAGCGCACCGCGTGGGCGGCATCGTAGATGGCGGAGCCGATGGCGTAGTCCTCACCCATCAGGTAGGCGTACTGGTTGTTGATCTCCACGGATTTGCCGCGCAGAAACGCGATGGGCGCGTCTGAACCGAAGAGGATGCGCTCGCGCGGGAAATGGCGAAACGCATATTCCAGCACGCCTTCGTGATTGACCATCGCAGTGTCGATATAGGCATTGTCGCAGGCGGCGATGCCGTCCAGAAAACCGGTCACGTTGCTCATGTAGTACGCACGCCCGATGTGCGCGAAGATGATCGTGGCGTTGGGGTAGCGTCGGCAGAGTTCAACCATCTGCCGCTGGTTGACCGGATCGGCCAGCCGTCCTTCCCGAGGGATATGTAGGGTGATCGCGAGCCCGCGCTCATCCGCCGCCGCCATCTGCGCCTCCGGCAGCATGTCGAAAATCGTGATGTCGCTTTTCGGTTTCCCCTGCACGAAGTTCAGGTAGGGTTTGTAGCCGATCAAGCGGTTGCGCGTCACGCGGTCGGCGACCGTTTCGGCCGCGTCAGACGGCGCGACCAGAGCCATGCCGAAACAGCGCCGGT
>JAQUEX010000155.1 GCA_028684935.1 Kiritimatiellia bacterium
CGGCGCGGCCGAGGCCGCCAGCGCCGCCTTCAAAAATCCCCTGCGCGTATGACTCAACATGCCGTCCTCCATAAGATATTTCTCGCGCTATTTCAGCACCATGATTGAACCGCCGGCGGTGGTGAGCAGCAAATCATTGCCGCGCTTGAGCACCATCCATTTCTTGTTGGTGAACCCTTCGCAGACCGCCGTGCCGGTCAGGCCGCCCTCGGCGCGGAGGATGACGTACTCCCTGCCGGGTGGCTCGGCGGACTGGGCATCCGACGGCATGACCGTCAGGCCTGTCAGGTCGAGCGCGCCGGCCGACGTGATCACGTCACAAGCGTAGCCGAAGGCATCGGCCGTCAGCGAAAGCACGGAGCCGTCGCCGCTGTCCTCCAGCAGGAGGAAGTTGGCCTGCTCCGACGAAGGCCCGCGCCCGAGCGGATCGTAGGCGAGTCCGCCGATGCCGCCTGCCGTGATCGAGCCGGAAGGGCCGATGTTGCCGCCGTTGTCGCCGTAGCGCACCTCAAAGGCGTGCGGACCGGGCGTCATCATGACGTTCTGCCACTGGGTGCCGGAGGCGAGGCCGACGTAACGCACGAGTTTGCCGTCGAGCCACAAGGCGATGTTGTCGTCGAACGAGAAGCGCCATGTCCAGATCACGTTGGTGGGCGATCTGACCCACAGCGTGCCGCTGTATACGTAGGTATTGGTGACCGCCGCAAGATTCCAGAGCCCGCCCGCGTACGTGGTCTTCGGGCCGATGGCGCCGTTGCCGGCACGGGTGGTAAGCTGCACGGAGGTCTTGGGATGGGGAACGTCTAATGCCATCGTCCACGGCATGGACTCGATCACCCCTTCCCAAAGGCCGGGGGCGTTGGGGTTGGGGTCGTGGACAGTAAGGCGGTAGGTCGCGCCGGCCAGCGAAGCGCCGGAGAGGGACATCGCGCCGGTGCGCCCGTCGCCGGAAGGCGAGAGGACATTACCCGCGCCGCCCGCGCTGTTGATGACAGTGCCTTCGCCGCTGACGGTCAGGCCGTCGCGGGGAATGCCGCCCAGATCGAGCACCGCGCCGTCGGCGACATCAACGGTGACTCCGGAAAGCGTGCCAGTGTCACCGCTGTACGGCGTGCACGTGAGAAGCGAACCATCGCCGGGGTCTTGCAGTTTGACGAAGTTTTCTTTCACGGCCGTGTTACGCCCCTGCGTGTCGATGCCGAGGGCGACATCGGCGGGCCAGCCTGCAGCGACGATGGCGGCGGCAGTCGTCGGTCCCGCGCCGCCCCCGCTCTGCCCGAAGCGGACTTCGAGGCTGTGCGGACCGGGGGTGAGGGTGAGCTGCATAAGGCCGATGGCGTCCCACGAGTTGCCGCCCGTGACGGCGACAGACACACCGTCGAGCCAGAGATCGATGGTATCGTCGAAGTTCTTGTAGAGCGTCCAGTTGACATTGGCGTCGGTGCGGTTCCAAATGTAGCCGGAATAGCACTCGGTCAGGTTGGTCGGCCAAGCGGCGCCAATAGACCAGCGCGCGCCATCGTCAAGCCGCGTCCGGGAATTGGCCTGATCCGAGGCCAGCACCACGGCGGTCCTGGGGTTGGGGGCGGTCAGGTTACGCGCGGCGGTCGCCAAGCCGCCGTGGTCGATGGTGCCCTGATACCAGCCGGGCTGGCGCGGCGGCAGGCACAGCGTACCCTCCGCCACGCGGATGCGGTCATCGGGCGTCTGCACGGGGAGCGAAGCGGTGAAGAGCGAACCGTCGCCGGGGTCGGCGGCGGGGACAAAATTGGCCGGAGTCGCCTCGCCGCGGCCTTGGAAGTCGATGCCGAAGCCGAGGCTTCCCCACCCCGCGACATTAGGCCCCGCGCCGCCCGTGCCCTGTCCGAAGCGCACCTCAAAGGCGTGCGGACCGGGTGTGAGCGTAACGGTCACAAGGCCGATGGCGCTCCACGAATTCGCGCTGAGCGCACGCAGGGTGCCGTCAATATAGACATGCGCAGTGTCATCGAAGTTCTTGGCGAACGTCCAGGTCACGTCGTGGTCCTCTCGATTCCAGATCGTGCCGGTGTAGACGCCCGTTCGATAGGTGCCCCAGATGGCGGAAGAGGAGGTCTGCGCGGCAACGGTGCCGAGCTTGATGTCGGTGCGGGGATTAGGGTCGGTCAGGTTGGCTTCTCCTTCCAGGAAGCCCTCCCACAGACCGGGCACCGCGTCGTAGCCGATTTCGGCGAACGTGAGGTCAGCGTCCCACATTGCTGTGCCGCTGCCGTTTTTGAACACGCTAGCGGTGACCACCCTGCCGTTGACGATGGAGCCCGAACCGGTGACCGTGACGCTGCGGTTGGTGACGGTAAAGCCGTTGAGGTCGAGGGTGCCGTCACCAATCACGATGCCAGAGGCGGGGTCGATGGCGTCCGATCGCCCGAGTTTGAGGAAGCCGCCCTCCACGATGGTCGGCCCGCGGTATGCGTTGACCGCGTTCAGGATCAACGTGCCGGGGCCTGTCTTGGTGAGGCCGCCGTCGGCAGCGGGCCGGATCTCGGGGGTGCCCAAGGAAACGCCGGAGCCGCCGCCGCCGATGAGCGTGACAGTGGGGCTGGACGTGTACCCATAACCGGGGCAAGTGATGTCGATGGCGGTGACGGCGCCGGCGGCGCGGTCAATGCGTGCGAAGGCGGTGGCGCCGGCACCGCCGCCGCCGGTGATCTTGACATAAGGCGGGGCGATGTACCCCGAGCCGCCGGCGGTGACGGGGATACGTGTGATGCCGTTGTTGCCGGCACCACGCTGGAGCGGCACATCGAGCGTACGCGTCACGCCCTCGCCGAGATCGATCTTCGCGCCGCCGGCGTACACGCACGCATCCAACTGGTTCGCCGCGTTGTCCAACGAGATCAGCTTGGCGCTGCCCCCGTTGTTGGTGACGCAGAGGACGCCGCCGTTGAAGTTGACGGCGCAGGTCGCAACCGTGTTGGCGCGGCGAAGATAGGTGGTGGTGAGTTTACCGCCGTTGAGGTTGAGGTAGGCGGTGGCGGGGTAGCCGGCAGCGTTCGAACGGTTACCGAAGAGCACCTCGGCACTTGTTGTGAAATCGGCACCGTCCGTAACGGTGAAGATGGCGGTGCCGCCGTAGATGTTGTTTCCGCCCTCGCCGTCGTTGTTGTAGTTGTCGAGCAATTCGAGCTGGCCCGCGATGACGGCCTTGCCGCCTTCGATTTGGGCAACGCCTACACCGCCGCGCGAAAACGCGAACGTGCCGCCGTAGTTCTGGCGGAAGTTCAGGAAACCGTCTGTCTGATGGAAGATACCGACGCTCGTGGTGTTGGTGCGGACAACGCCGAACTGGGTGCCGCCGTTGATGTCCATCACGCCGCCGCCGAGATTGAGGTAGCCGTAACCGAACTTGCCGATCATGCCGTCGTTGCCGTTGCCGGCGGGATAGTCCCAGCGTGTGTTCCCGGACATGTAGACCGCGCCGACGGCGTTGTTGTCATTGCCGGGGTCCGAACCGCCGACCATGAGCTTGCCGTAAACCTGGGCGTTGCCCTTGACCTCCATCAGCGACTTGGCGGAGCCGTGGGTGCCGACCCAAATGCCGGCCGCGTTGACGCCCGAACCGCGATCAGCCGCGAGAAGTTTCGCACTCCCACCGACGATCAGACCGTTGGAGGCGTTGAGGGCGTCGCCGGCATAGAGGCCGAAGTTACCGAGGCTGAAGACGGCGGCGTTGGTGAGGGTCAGCGTGCCGGCGTAGATGCGGGCGTGGTTGGCCAGCGTGACGTCGCCGTTCAAGGCCAGTTCGCCCGCGCCGCACTTGTCGAGCATGCCGGCAAACGGCGCACCGATGGCGCAGCCGAGGGCGGCGGTCTCGCCCGCGGCCACGTCGAACTGCAGGCGGGAGTTGGAAACAAACGCGCCGGATCCGGCGAGCGCCGCCACGTCCGCGTCCGTCCAGCCGGAACCGTACGGGTAGACGCGTACGCCGCCCGCGTTTTTGACCGTCAGCTTCGCCACATCCGGGAGCGAGCCAGGGTGCCTAAGGCCGAGCACGGCGTTGGAGACGGTGACCAGTCCCTCGAATGTGTTGGCAGGATGCGAAAGCAGCGACACCGCCTGCGCGCCGCCGTTGAAGACGGAGAGGCCGCCCGGTCCGGAGATGAGGCCGGTCAGGTTCTTGCCGAAGGAGCCGGCGGCCGTGAGGTTGAGCGTGCCGGGCAGAGCGAGGTCGGAGGTTAAGATGTTCCGGTTGGTTGCAGCGTCGTTGCCGTACGCCCAGATTGTCGCGCCGTCGGCGGGCTGGAGCGTCCAGTTGAAGGGCGTGGCGCGGTTGTAGATGCCAAACGTGCCGGCGGGACCGATAGACAGGATGGAGCCTGGCGCGTTCGGATGGACCTGGCTGTTTTCGAGGCCGAGGACGCCGCCATTGATGACGGCGGCTATGCCGGCGGGGGCGTTGGTGATGCCGCCGCCAGAGAAGCGCATATCGGCGAGCCCGGTCTTGGTGAGGACGTGGCCGTCAAAGTTCATGTTTTTAGCGCGGATGTCCCAGCGGGCGGCGGTGTTGCCGCCGACCGTCGCGTTGTCGGTCAGCGTGACGACGCCTTTGATAAACTCCATCTGGTCAACGCCATTGTTGACAAGCGCACCCTGCCCGTTGAAGCCGGCGCCTTCGATGAAAAAGTCGGTGGTGGACACGGCGGTATTGACGCTCGGGTTGTCGCCAATGTCGACGGTGCCGCCGTCCAGGACGGTGACAGGGCCCGAACCGAGGGACGCGTTGTTGCCGACACGGAGGATGCCGCCGGTGACAAGCGTGCCGCCCGCGTAGGTGTTGGCGACGGTGTACGGAAGGCGCAAGAGGCCGTCGCCGCCCTTGACCAACATGCCGGAGCCGGAAACGGGGGCGCTGAAAATATCGCCGGCTTCCGCGGGGGAGTTAACGGTCAACGCGCCCTCGGCGATGGAAACGGGCCCGTTGACGGAGACGCCGCCCGCAAGGACGGCCGTGCCCGCGCCCGTCTTGTTGATGGAGACAGTGTTGTAGGCGGGGGCGCCGACGGCGGCATTGACGGTGAGGGGCGCAAGGACGGAATCGTTGCGCAGAGTGAGGCCGGTAGCATTGCTCGTGCCGCTCGGGAGAACGGGCTTGGGCTGCATCCATTTCGCGGTGAGGTAGGCTTCGACGGTCTGGCGCTCGGTGTCGGTGAGCACCTTGTCGAAAAGGAGGATTTCGCCGATCTGGCCGCGATAGGCAGAGTTGTAGCCGCCGTTGAGGTGGCCGATGCAGAGGGGCGTGTCAGCCGTGTTGAGCGGGGACTTGGTGAGGGTGTTGGTGGTGGCACCGTCGAACCAGCCCTGAACGGTGTTGTTGTCGCCGCCGATGCCGTTCATCATGGAATAGACGTGGGGCGTGCCGCCGGCGGGAGCGGGCTTCATGTCGATGTCGCCGGACCACAGATTGAAACGGACGAGATCGGAGCGGGGCCAGAGCGCGAAGTTCTGGGACGTATTTCCGATGCCGAGGGAGACGAGCGTCTGCTGGGAAGGGTTGAAGGCGATGACGGCGATGAGCGTGCGGGGCGCGTTTCCGGAAATGCCGCTGTTGGCGGCGGACTGGAGCTGCTGGTTGTCGGCGGCGACGTTCACCATCGGGAGGGCGGCGAAGGAAGCCGCACCGTCGACATAAAACGGGGCGGCCTGTCCGGCTCGGACAACGGCGTCGAGCGCGGAACCCGCGGTGCCTTTGTTGGCCATGGCGGTGATCGTGCCGGCAAAAAGGGTGACGGTGGCGGTTTCAGAGGGGTCGTACCAGATTTTCGGCTCGAGCGCGGCGATGTCGGAACTGTCGGGAACGGTGACGCCCGTGCTGACGACGGGTGGGAGGAGGGCGCCGCTTTTGGGAAGCGCGCCGATGGTGAGGGCCGCGGCGCCCGAGGCGACGGCGACGGACGGGACGATAAGCGTCTTGCCGGCGGTGTCCACGGTGGCCGCGTCGTCCGGGACGGTCTGAGTGAGCGAATAGAGGCGCGTGCTGTCGGCGGGCAGCGCGATATCCGCGCCGGTGCCAACGGTGTCGATGACGGCTTCGATGGTGTCGCCGTTGGGGAGCGTGCTGCCTTTGGTGGCCAGGTTCGCCGTGGTTACGGCGACAACGGCGAGGCCTGCGGCGGCGCTGTACGTCGCAGGCTGACCGTTGAAAGTCAGCCACGGGCCGACGGTGCCTTCGGCGAGACCGTTCACGAAGACGGTCGTTCCGGCAGGCGCGGTGATGGCGGCAGCGGTACAAGACGGCGAAAGGCCCGGAAGGGTAACTGCCGTGAAAGTTGGATCGGCGTCAGGGTTGACGGCCAGGGTGCCGCCCTGGAGCGTGAGCGCGCCCGTGCCGGCGGCATTGGTGGCGGCGAGGCCGAGCGTGCCTGCCTTGAGCGTGAGCCCGCCGGAGAAGGTGTTGCTGCCCGCCAACACCCAGGTGCCGCTGCCTTCTTTAAGGACCGCGAGCGTGCCGGTGTTATTGTAGACAGGGCCGGTGATGCGGGCTTCGCTGGCCGAGCTGCCGAGCAGCACAAGCGTCTGCGCCGCATTCGAGTTATTGCGGACCGGGCCGGAGAGTGTGAGCGGGCCGGAACCGGCATGCTCGACGCGCCCGCCGATGCCGACGGACGCGCTGCCGCCGTTGAGCAAAAACATACGGTCGGTACTGTCGCCATCACCGGTGTAGCGCAGCGTTCCGTAATAAGAGAAATAGACGTTGGAGCCCGCGCCCAGCGAGGAGGGTTGCCCGGCGCTCGCAAGCTTGGACGCGACGATGGTATGTCCCCCGTTGGCGCTGAAATTCAGCGTGAAGTCGTTTTCGGGATGCCCCATAACGATGGTGCCGCCCGGGATGTCCGCTGACGCGCGCCACGCCTCGAAACCGGTTGCCCCGGTGATCTTGGCGTTGAAAACGAGTGCACGGCCCGCGTTCGCGCCGTTGTCGAGATGGTTTTCGCCGCCTCCCGTCGAGAAGGTCAGCACGCCGGGACCGTCGATGACGAGATCCGCGCCGACGGCGTCGAGGCCGGCGCCGCCTGCATTGCTGAACGTGAGGGTCGCACCGTCGGCGATAGCGAGCGTGACGGCGCTGGAGCCGAGAACGCGGATGCGCTGCAGGGTGGTCGAGGCATCGACGTTCACTGCGCCTCCGACTGCGTCGAAGACCGCCACGTCCCCTGCGACGGGCACGCCGTCCGACCAGTTGGCGGCGTTCGACCACAGGCCGTCGCCTCCATCCCCCATCCATGTTTTTTCAGCCGCGCTGGCGCAGGCGGCGAGCAGGATGAGAGTCCTGCCAACCATGGCGAGCCGCTGACCCGCGGCCAATGATCGAGTGTTCATCGTGTTTTCCCCTTGTCGTTCAACGTTGGCCTCTTCGAGGCGGCTGCCGTTAGAGTTATGCGTATAAGAATGAATCGATA
>JAQUEX010000156.1 GCA_028684935.1 Kiritimatiellia bacterium
TCGACAACGCGGTCAAGATGCTCGCCGTCATCTATCTGGTCACGGTGTTGAAGCGTGACCTGTCCGGCACGCTGGCCCTGACCTCGGCGCTGCTGGTTTTCCCCTTTCTCCTCTTCTCAAACTGGGCCGGGGCGCTGACTGACCGCTTCAGCAAGCGCACGCTCGTCGTGGCGGTCAAGTGGGCCGAGCTGGGCCTGCTGCTCCTCGGGTTCCCGGCGCTGGCTGCGGGCCAGGCCTGGCCGATCCTGTCGGTGCTGTTTTTATTGGCCGCTCAGAGCGCCTTTTTCGGACCGGTCAAGCGCGGCATCGTCCCGGAGCTGGTCGCGCCGGACGACCTGGCCCGCGCGAACGGCCAGATGACCGGCGCCACGTATCTCGCGATCATCCTCGGACTCTTCTTGCCGTCTTTCGCGGTGACCGCGCTGAACCTGAGCTGCTCCGCCGTGCTGGCGGCCTGCGCAGGCTTCTCGCTGATCGGCCTGCTGTGCGCCTATCGCCTGCCGCCGACGCCGGCGGCGAACCGCCTGTCCTCACCCTCGCCGTGGATCGTGCCGGACGCGCTGCGCGCCATGCGGTCGCTGGCGCCGCGCGTGTGGCTCAAACGCGCGGCGTTCGGTTCGATCGCCTTCTCCGGCATCGCGGCGCTGTTCCAACAGAACCTCGTGGTCTATGCGCGTGAGGTCGTGAACCTGCCGGTGGCATCGAGCGGATACCTCTTCCTGCTGGTGGCCGGCGGCATCGCGGCCGGCGCCTGGCTGGCGGGACGCCTCTCGCCGCACGCGGTTGAGGTCGGGCTCATCCCGGTCGGCGCGTTCGCGCTCGCGCTCACGCTTCTGGGACTCGGCCTGGCTCCGGCGTTCAGCGTGATGGCGCCGCTGCTGGTGCTGGCCGGCGTCGCGGCCGGCGTGTGCATCGTGCCGCTCACGGCCTACCTGCAGGCCGAAGCGCCCGCGCGCAACCGGGGCGAGCTGTTCGGCGCGATCGAGTTCTGGAGCTTTGCGGCGATGGTCGTCTCCTCGGCTTTGTTTTATGTCTTGTCCGAGCGCCTGCATGCGAGTCCCCGCGCCTGCATGGCGGTGACCGGCGGCGCGACGCTGTTCTGCGCGGTCTGGACCTTCGTGCGCCTGCCCGCGCACACGGCGCGCTTCCTGCTTTCCCGGTTGTCGCGACTGTTTTACCGGGTGGACGTGACCGGCCTGGAGAATCTGCCGCGCGAAGGCGGCGCGCTGCTGGTCGCCAACCACACCGCCTACGGGGACGCCACGATTCTCCAGTCGGTGACGCAGCGGCCCGTCCGCTTCGTGATGTCGCGCGAGGTTTTCGCAACCTGGGGCTGGTGCCGGCCGATCTTCAAGCTGACCGGCGCGATCCCGCTTCACGCCGGCGACGGCCCGCGCGCCCTGGTGACGGCGCTGAACCACGCCCGTGACGTGCTGCGCGGCGGCGGCCTGCTCGGCATCTTCCCCGAGGGGCAATTGACGCGCACCGGCGCGCTCCAGCCCTTCCGCAAGGGGTTCGAAAAGATCGCGCAAGGCACCGGCTGCCCGATCGTGCCGGTCTACCTGGGCAATCTCTGGGGCAGCGCCTTCAGTTTCCGCCACGGCGCGCCCGCAAGCCTGCGCGCCTTCTCACACCTTCGAGAGCGTGAGCATGGACACGCGGGGCTGCTGCATCTGCCGCGGCGCGTGACGGTGCGCATCGGGCGGCCGCTGCCCTCCACCGCCACGGCCGAGGAGGTGCGCCTGGCGGTCGCCGAACTCGGGGCCGAGACTGCGGCCGAGGCGGCCGCGCAGCCTGGCCACACGCTCGCGCACCGGCTGGTCCGCGCGGCACGCCGCGCATGGGGCCGGCTGATCGTCCGCGACACGACCGGCCAAGCCCTGAGCTACGGCCGCCTGCTCGCCGGCGCAGTGGCGCTCGGCCGCCGTCTGACGCCGCACCTCGCCGGCGAACAGCGCGTGGGCGTGCTGCTGCCGCCTTCCGTCGCGGGCGTGCTCGCCAACACGGCGCTCACGCTGCAAGGGCGCACGGTCGTTAATCTCAACTGGACGGTGTCGCCGGACGCCTTTCGCTCGGCCGTGGCGCAGAGCGGCTTGACCCGCATCGTGACCTCGCGCCGTTTTATCGAGAAGGTGGCGCTGCCCGCGACGCCGGCCTGCTTCGTGTTCATTGAAGACGCGCTGGCCGGGCTCACCCTGCGCGAGCAGGCTGCGGCGTATCTCCGCGCGCGGTTTGCCCCGGTGCGCGCACTGACCGCTTACGCCGAACCCGACGCCAAAGACACCGCCTGCATCATCTTCTCATCCGGTTCGACCGGCATGCCGAAAGGCGTCGTGCTGAGCCACGCCAATCTGCTGGCCAACCTCGACGCGCTGAGCGCCGTGGCCCCGCTTTCGGCGCGGGACACGCTGTGCGCAGCCCTGCCGTTCTTTCACTCGTTCGGCTTCCTGGGCACGCTCTGGTGGCCGCTGCTGGCCGGCATCCCGGCCGCCTACCATGCGAATCCCTTGCAGGCCGGGCACGTGCTGCGTCTGATCCGCGACGCCCGCGCCAGCGTGCTGCTCACCCTGCCGACGTTGCTGCAGACCTATCTGCGCCGCAGCGCGTTCGGCGAACTCAAGACGCTGCGCCTCGTGTTCACCGGCGGCGAGAAACTGCCGGCCGCGCTGGCCGACGCCTTTGAGCAGGCCACCGGCTTAAGGCCGCTTGAAGGATACGGCGCCACAGAACTCGCGCCGGTCGTGGCGCTTTCGTTACCCGACCGCATGGCAGGCGACACGCTCTGCCCGGGCCATAAGCCGGGCAGCGTGGGGCGTCCGCTGCCGAACATCGCCCTGAAGATCGTGGCGCCCGACAGCGGCGCGCCGCTGGCAGCGGGAGAGCCCGGGCTCTTGCTGGTCAAGGGGCCGAACGTGATGCAGGGCTATCTTGGACTGCCCGAGAAAACCGCCGAGGTGCTGCGCGACGGATGGTACAACACCGGGGACATCGCCCGCATCGATGAGGACGGGTTTCTGTTTCTGACCGACCGCCTCTCGCGTTTCAGCAAGATCGGCGGCGAGATGGTGCCGCACGGCGCGCTCGAGGCGGCCCTGCAAACCGCATGCGGCATCGACGAACCGAGCGTCGCGGTGGTCGGTCTGCCCGACGATGGCGACGGCGAAGCGCTGGCCGTCTGCTACACACCGCGCGCCGGCAATGCGGACACGCTGCTGGCCGCGCTGCGTCGCAGCGGCCTGCCCAATCTGTGGATCCCGAGCCGCGACGCCTTTGTCCGCGTTGCGGGCATTCCGCTGCTCGGCACCGGCAAGACAGATCTGCGCGCGTTGCGCGACACCGTGCTGCGCACCCTTAGGCTTTGCGCGTGAGCGCCGTCCGATCCGATCGAAGAAAGGCCTGTCATGAAGAAAAACGCCGTATTGCTGATCGCCCTCCTGGTTTTCTTGGTTCTTTTCCCCGTATGCGTCCGAGCCCTCCGCGGGGCAAGCCCGCATGCTGATCCGGTTGCGGGGCGCGAGGCGGTGGTGCTCTTACACGGGTTGAACCGGACACCTCGCGCGATGAAGGCCCTTGAACGCGCGTTGCGCGCGGAGGGATACGCGGTCATCAACTGCGGATACGCATCGCGGTCAGGCGACATCGAAAGCATGGCCGCATCGGTGTTCACAAGACTCGCGCCCGCACTGCATGGTGCGTGCGCCGTACACGTGGTCACACACTCGATGGGCGGCATCCTGTTGCGCGCCCATCTTCGCGACCACACGTTGCCCCGTCTCGGGCGGGTGGTCATGCTGGCGCCGCCGAACCAGGGCAGCGAGGCGGTCGACCGGCTTGCGGGCTGGCCGCTCTTCCAATGGATCAACGGTCCGGCCGGGCGCCAGCTCGGGACGGGCCCCGAGAGCCTGACACGCCGCTTGGGCGCGCCGGATTTTGAACTCGGCGTGATCGCGGGCAACCGCAGCGTCAACCCGCTGCTCTCGCTGCTGATTCCGGGGCCTGACGACGGCAAGGTCGCGGTCGCGCGCAGCCGGGTAGCTGGCATGACGGACTTCCGCTGCCTGCCGGTCACGCACACCTTCATGATGCGTAACCCGCGCGTCATCGAGCAGACCAAACACTTTTTGAAGACCGGGCGGTTTCCCGGATGACATGGCCGGCCGGCTGGGCACCGAGTTTTCGCTGGTCTCCGACTACACGTCGATGGTGGCGTCTGCTCACCGCGTCGTTCGTGCATGTCAGCGCCTATCATCTGGCTCTCGACGCAGGCGCGTTTCTGCTGCTTTACCACACCCTGCACGAGCCCTCTCGCCCCGGGCGGCTGTTGGCGGTCGCCGCCTGCGCGGCGGGCAGTTTGGCGGCTTCGCTGCTGACGCTCGCACCGGACGGCAGCCTCTGCGGGCTCTCCGGGGTCGGTCACGGCTTGCTGGCAGTCTCGGCGCTATCGGCGGGCTGGCCTTTGTGGGGTTGCGGCGATTGGCAACCAACGCACGAGCCCGTCATCGGCTGGCGGTCGGGGCCATGAGGCAGTTCTAACGGTCCACCCGCTCCAGCCGGCTCTGCCGATCCTCTCGGTCCCGCAGCTCCTAATTCCCAACTCCTCCCTTTTCCTTCCTCCTTGCCCCTTCCTCACCCCAGACCGCCAACCGATCCTCCCGCGGCGGACGTTGCGCGCCGCGCCGCGCGTGTGTTATTGTGCGGATCATGCACGCCTCATGGCAGAGATTCGCGGAGGCCGAACGGGCCAAGCCTTATTTCGCCGAGTTGTCGGCCTTCCTGCAAACCGCCTATGCGGACGGAGAGGTCTACCCGCCTCAGCCGTATGTGTTCCGGGCGCTGGACTGTGATCTTGGCGCCGTCAAGGCGGTGATCCTCGGGCAAGACCCCTACCACGGCCCGGGGCAGGCGCATGGCCTGGCGTTTTCGGTCAACGCCGAGGCCGCGATCCCACCCAGCCTGCGCAACATCCTGCGCGAGGTCCAGCGCGACACGGGCGCACCGGTTCCGGCCAACGGCGACCTGCAGCGCTGGGCCGACCAGGGCGTCCTGCTGCTGAACGCGACACTGACGGTGTCGGCGGGCCGCGCCGGCAGCCACCGCGGGCGCGGCTGGGAACGGTTCACCGACGCGCTGGTCCAGTTCTTGAACCGCGAACGCGAACACCTTGTTTTTCTGCTGTGGGGACGCGACGCGCGTCAGAAACGCATGCTCATCGATGCCGACCGCCACCTGATTCTTGAGGCCGCGCATCCCTCGCCGCTTTCTGCCCACGCAGGCTTCTTTGGATGCCGCCATTTTTCGTTGGCCAACGATTATCTGGCGGCGCACGGACAGCGCGCGATCGTGTGGTGAGTCCTCGACCGTGCCGGCGTACACTCTCAGCCGCAGGACGACGCCTTGAAAGCACGCCCACCTCCCCAACCGTCAATAAATGTCTCAACGACCAAGCCAGATTATTGCTTTTTTTGACGATTTTCACTCAAAAAGAGGTTCATTTGTAAAAAAAACGCGTTTTTTGCTTTTTACGCTTGAAGGGGCCAGAAAAAAAGTAAAAGATACGCACTTTTAATTGCCCCCCGTCAGGGGTGGCGCGGCCAGGGCCAGAGCCCCGGCCCGATTCCGGGTGAGTCGATTGGCGACCGAGGCCCGGACGCAAGCAACGACCCAAGGAGTCCAAGACTATGCCCAGAACCACACCGCTGGATAAGGTCCGCAACATCGGCATCATGGCGCACATCGACGCGGGGAAAACGACGACCAGCGAGCGCATTCTCTTCTATTCCGGCAAGAATTACAAGATCGGCGAGGTGCATGAGGGAGCTGCCACCATGGACTACATGGTGCAGGAGCAGGAGCGCGGCATCACGATCACCTCGGCCGCGACCGCCGTGATGTGGCGCGACCATCAGATCAGTTTGATCGACACCCCCGGACATGTGGACTTCACGGCCGAGGTGGAACGCTCATTGCGCGTGCTCGACGGCGCGATCGCCCTGTTCTGCGCGGTAGGCGGCGTGCAGCCGCAGACGGAACAGGTGTGGCGTCAGAGCGAGAAATACGCGGTCCCGAAGCTGTGCATGGTCAACAAGATGGACCGCATCGGCGCGAACTTCTTCAACGTGGTCAACGAGATCCGCGACACGCTCTGCGGCAACCCGGTCGTCATGGTTTATCCGATGGGCTCTGGCGAGACGTTCCGTGGCGTAATCGATCTGCTGACGATGAAGGCGCTGACGTTTGACGAGGCCTCGCGCGGCATCAAGATCATCGAGGACGAGATTCCTGAAGAGTACCGCGAAGAGTGCGAGCGCCTGCGCGTCGAAATGGTTGAGAAGGCGGCCGAACAGGACGACGCCTTGATGAACAAGTACTTTGAAACCGGTGAGTTGACCCTCGACGAAATCAAGCAGGGACTGCGCAAAGGCACCGTCGCGCGCACGATCGTTCCGACTTATTGCGGCACTGCGTTCAAGAACAAGGGCGTCCAACCGCTACTCAACGGCGTGATCGATTATCTGCCCTCGCCGCTGGACATCGGTGCCGTGTCTTCTGCGGACGACCCGAGCGCCAAGCGCCAACCGGACGACAAAGATCCTTTTGCCGGCCTGGCCTTCAAGATTCTTTCGGACAAGCACATGGGCAAGATCACCTTTGTGCGCGTTTACTCCGGCACGCTGCGCGTGGGCGATTCGATCTACAACAGCACGATGGATCAGGACGGCCGTATCGGGCGCCTGTTCCGCATGCACGCCAGCCACCAGGAGGCGCTGGAAGCGGCTTACGCGGGCGACATCGTAGCCGTGGTCGGCCTGTCCAAAACCCGCACCGGCGACACGATCTGCGATCCGAAGAATCCGATCGTGCTGGAATCGATCGAGTTCCCGGCGCCGGTGATCGCGATCGCGATCCGGCCGGCCTCGCGCGGCGACAACGAGAAGCTCGGCAACGCGCTGCACTCGCTGGCGCAGGAAGATCCGACCTTCGTCGTGACCTTTGACCAAGAGACCGGCGAAACCATCATTGCCGGCATGGGCGAACTGCACCTCGAGATCATCGTGGACCGCCTGCGCCGCGAGTTCGGCGTCGAGTGCGAGGTCGGCAAGCCGGAGGTCGCCTACCGCGAAACCATCCGCCACCAGATCGAGGGCGAATACAAGCACGTCAAGCAGTCCGGCGGACGCGGCCAGTACGCCCACGTCTGCCTGCGTCTCGAGCCCCAAGAGCCCGGACGCGGCTTCTCCTTCGTCAACGAAGTCAAGGGCGGCGTGATCCCCAACGAGTACATTCCGGCCGTCGAAAAGGGCGTCATCAAAGCCATGGAGAGCGGTCCCTGCGGCGGCTTCCCGGTGGTGGACGTCAAAGTGGCCGTCTATTTCGGCTCCTATCACGAGGTCGACTCGAACGAATTCGCCTTCAT
>JAQUEX010000157.1 GCA_028684935.1 Kiritimatiellia bacterium
CAACTTCTCATGGTCGAATAGCCCGTTCATGATGACAGTGTAAGAGCCCGTGCGTGCCACATTCAAGATTATGATTACGAGCAAGATTACGATTACGAATCACGGACCCCAACAGAACTGCCATGCGCCTCCCTCCTTCCTCCGTCCTCCTTTCTCCTTCCTCCCTTCTCCGGCAATCTGCTAGACTGGTCTTACAAAACGTGAGTGAGAGATTCCCATATCTGACGGCGGCGGTCTTGAGCGACATCGGCTGCCGCCGCGAAAATAATGAGGACGCCGCCGTGAGTCTGCCGGAGTGCGGCGTGTTCGCCGTGGCCGACGGCATGGGCGGCGCGGCGGCCGGAGAGGTCGCCAGCCGTTTCACCGTCGAGGCCATCCGCGATGCCTTCACCCAGTCGCCGGACGCGCCGTTCGCGCTGACCGCCGAGGCGTCGGCACGGCTGCTGGTGCGCGCGGTCAACGACGCCAGCCAGGCGATCAAAGCCTATGCGGCGGCCCACGGCCTCGCCGGATCGGGCACAACCGTCGTGGTGCTGGCCTTTGACCGCGTCACGCCCGCGCGGGCGTGTGTGCTGCATGCCGGCGACAGCCGCGCCTACCGTTTCCGCGACGGGCTGCTCAGCCAGTTGACCGCCGACCATTCGCTGGCGGCAGCGGCCGGAATCACCGAGGAGGAGAGCCTGCCCATGCGCTTCCGCGGGGTCATCACGCGGGCGGTCGGCCTAGCGCCGGACGTGGAGCTGGAGCGGACCGCGCTCGCGGTGCGGCCGAATGACCTGTATCTGCTCTGCACGGACGGCCTCTCAAAGATGGTATCGGACCCGCAACTTGCGGCCTTGCTGACCCGCGAAAGCGGACGGCCCCTGGAGGAGCTGGCCCAGTTGCTGATCGATCACGCGCTGGAGGCCGGCGGCGAGGACAACGTCTCGGTCCTGCTGGTTCGCGTGGCGGAGCGCTTGCCGCCAGCCGCGAGCGAACCCTTGCCGCGCAAAACCCGCCTGCTCGAACATGAACTTCAATCCCAACCCACGGGGGGCGCTTTGTTGCGTGAATTTGTCCGGAAAAGTCTCAGTCACGACGCGCATCCGCTGGTGCAGTTCATCAAGTACGGGATCGTCGGCGGCATGGCGACCGCGCTGCACATCGTCACCTTTTTCCTGTGCGGCTGGTTTCTGCTGCCGTGCCTGAAGCAGGATGACATCGCCGTGCGTCTGCTGGGCTTGACCGCACCGGCCATCACTCAGTCGGCGCGTGCCTGGAACGCCGGCTTCTGCAACGCGATCGGCTTTGTCCTGTCGAACACCTTCTGCTATGTCTTGAACCGCCTGTTCGTCTTTAAGCCCGGTCGCCACCACTGGGTCATGGAGTTCCTGCTCTTTTTCGCGGTCTCCGGCATCAGCATGGTGCTGGGCACGGCGATCCAGACCTTTCTGATCACGCAGGCCGACGTCCAGACCACCCTCGCCTTCGGCGCCAACATTGTCTGCGCGCTGTTCATCAATTACGCGATGCGTAAGTTCGTGATCTTCAAGGGCTGAGCCGCGCCGTCACATCAGGCTGAGCGCGTCGACATCGATCGCCAGCGCGACGTCGGGCGCCAGCCGCGTCCCGGCCAGCAGCGCGCGCAGCGGCCGCGTGATGGCGCGGGCGGTCGGCGCGCGCAGCAAAAGCTGGTAGCGGTAGTGGTCCTTGGCTTTGGCGAGCGGCGCCGGACAGGCCTCGGAAAGCAGCACGTTCGTGCCGGCCAGCGCGCGCCGCAGCCCACGCTCGACGCTCTCGGCCACAAACCGCACCTTGGCCTCATCGGGACCCTTGCAGGTGACGCACACCAGATGCGTGTAGGGCGGATAGCCGCCGGATCGGCGCTCGGCCAGCTCGGCAGCCGCGAACGGCGCGAAGCCCTCGTCGGAGGCGGCCGCCCGCACGGCCGGGTGGTCGGGCGAGAAAGTCTGCACAAAAACCTCGCCCGGCAGTTCGGCGCGCCCCGCGCGGCCCGAAACCTGCGCCAGCAACTGGTAGGTCCGTTCCGCGGCGCGGAAATCCGGCATGTGCAGGCTGGCGTCGGCCGCCAGCACGCCGACCAGCGTGACATTGGGGAAATCGAGCCCTTTGGCGATCATCTGCGTGCCGATCAGGATGTCGGCGCGCCCGCTCTTGAAGACCGCCAGCAGCTCGTCGTGGCTGTTCTTGCGCGCCGTCACATCCGCATCCATGCGCAGCACCTGCGCCTGCGGGAAGCAGCGCTTGAGAGCGATCTCCACCCGCTGCGTGCCGAAGCCGGTGAACTTGAACGCCGGATCGCCGCAGCCCGGGCACGTCTCGGGCACCGGCCGCCAGCCGCCGCAGATGTGGCAGCGCAGGCAGGTGTCGGCCTGGTGATACGTGTAAGCCACGCTGCACGAAGGGCACTCAGCCACCGCGCCGCATTTGGGGCAGACCAGCGAGGTGGCATAGCCGCGGCGGTTAAGAAAGAGGATCGACTGTTCGCCGCGCTCCAGGCGCAGCTTGAGCGCCTCCAGCAAGACGCCGGAGAAGATCTGGACGTGGCCCGCTTTGGCGGTCTCGACGCGCATGTCCACGATGTTCACGCGCGGCATGGGACGCCCGGCCACGCGCCGCGTGAGATACGCCACGACGTATTTGCCCTTTTCGACGTTGAGCCAGCTCTCCATCGCGGGCGTGGCGCTGCCGAGCACCACGGCGCAGCGCTCCATCCAGCCGCGCATCACCGCTGCGTCGCGCGCGTTGTAGCGCGGCGCCTCATCCTGCTTGTACGAAGGCTCGTGCTCCTCGTCCACCACGATCAGCCCCAGGTTCCTGACCGGCGCGAAAACCGCCGAGCGCGGCCCCACCACCACCACCGCCTCGCCGTTGCGGATGCGGTGCCACTCGTCATAGCGCTCGCCATCGCTCAACGCGCTGTGCAGCACCGCGATGCGCGCGCCGAACCGTGAGGCGAAGCGCTGCACGGTCTGCGGCGTCAGGGCGATCTCGGGCACGAGCACGATCGCGCCGAGCCCGCGCTGCAGCGCATGGGCGATCGCCTGCAGGTAGACCTCGGTCTTGCCCGAGCCCGTCACGCCGAAGAGCAGCACCGGCTTCGGCGGCGCGGGGGCGCGGACGTGTACCAAGTCGGGAGCGCGGGCGTCCCCGCCCGCAAAAGCTGACGCATGTACAGTCGCTGGGAGGTCGCTGGACGTTTCACCTGCGGGCGGGGACGCCCGCGCTCCCGACTCAGAGTCGCTCCCCTGTGCCGCGTTTGCGGACGGGCCGTCCGCGCCCCCAGCCTTCGCGCCTCGTGCCACTGCGCCCGCATCGACCGCCGCGATGACCTGCGCCAGCGCGGCGGCCTGCTCGGGCATGAGCGGCAGGGGACGCGTGGGCAGCACGGTGCGGTTGGCGAGCGGGTCACGCCGCATCTGGCGCGCCGCGATCACGGCGGCCCCCTTCTCGGCCAGTGTCTTGAGCGTCTGCGGCGTGCAGGCGAACTCGCGCGTCAGGCTGTTCAGCCAGCCGCCGCCCACGCGGCGCAGGTTGGCGAGCAGTTCCGCCTGGCGCGGCGTGAGGTCGAAAGTCCCCTCGCACGGCGTGACGTAGAGGCGCTCTTTCGCTTTGACCGTGCGGTTGCGCACGGCGGCGGGCAGCATGCAGCGCAGCGCCAGCTCGTAGGTCGCGCAGGTGTAATCGGCCATCCAGCGCGCCAGTTCCAGCAGCACCGGCGAGAGAAAAGGCGTCTCGTCCTCGATCGCGAGGATGGCGCGCAGGCGCTCCGGACGGGAAACGTCCGACCTGTCAGACCCGTCCGACCGGTCCGACATCCCGAAGAGATCAGACGGCCCGGGAGCGGGGGCGGCATCTCGCTCGTCGAGCGCCACCACATAGGCCGAGAGCGTGCGGCCGCCGAAGGGCACGCGCACACGCTGCCCCACGGCCAGACGCGGCGCCAGCGCGTCCGGGACCCGGTAGTCGAAGAGCCGACCGACGGAAACTTCTGTGGCCACTCGCGCGATCATGAACGCGGTTTTCCCAAAAAAGAAGGGAGCGGCGAACCGCTCCCCCCGTTGGAATCTGTCCGCATGCGGCGATCAGCCTGCGGGAGACTTGGAGCCGTTCGGGGTCAGATACTTCATCTGCTGCGTGTTCTGCTGCAGCGTGGTGTCGAACTGCTGGTTGTTATAGATGACGCGCAGCTCGCGGTAGCGCGAACGCCCCTTGAAGATCGCGCCGCCCTTGCGGACCATCACGAAGCCCTTGTCGGAGAACGGCTTGGGATCCGAGGAAGAGAACGTCATCTTGGTGGTACCCTTGGCATCGTCATATTTGTTCACCAGCGTGCTGGCATCCACGTTGCGTGTCACCAGGATCGGAATGACATCCGCCCACTCGTCGCGCATGTTGCAGATGATCGTCCACATGTTGTACTCTTCCGAAAGATTCCGCTTGCCGCAGGAGGGGATGCCCGCGCCTGCCAGCTTGGAATAATCGAAGCCTTCCGCCACCGGGCTCCACTCGGAGGTGCCCACGTTCTCCTCGTCATAGAGGTAGGCAAAATACTTGGTGCTGTCGGTCGAGGCGGTCTTGCGCTTCTGGTCGTCTTCCGACAGATCGCCCGACGAACTCGACATTTCATCCGGCCAGACGCTGCCCAAGCCCAGCGGCTCGCGCTCCATGTTGGCGGAGGTGATCGCCACAAAGATGTCTTTGCCGCGGGTGCCGACGGCCGCCATGTTGGCGGACATCACCGCGTTGCCGATCGCAGGGAAAAGCGCTGCGGAAAGAATGCCGAGAATGCCGATCACGACGAGCAGCTCGACGAGGGTGAAACCTTGGTTTTTATGCATAGTCATTTCCGTCTCCTTCACGCAGCCGGTCCACAGGCTGCCCTAACTCATTTAGATACACAGTATTGTGCCACCCGTTCACAAGAAGGTCAAGCGCGGGCACAAAGTTTTTTTCGCAGCGCGACCGCCCAATAGACCAGAATCGCGAGCTCCACGATCGTGGCGCCGGGCGGCCAACCGGGCCCATAGCTGAGCGCGAGCCCCAGCAGGCTGACGCCCGCGCCGATGGCGGCCGCGGCCGCCATCATCCGGTCGAGGCGCCGCGTGAGCAGGCCGGCCGCGGCCGCCGGCAGGGTCAGCAGGGCGACCGCCAGCACGATCCCCGCCACGCGCACCAGCAGCACCACCGTGAGCGCGGTCAGGATATAATAAAGCACCTCATACCGGGCCGTGGCCACGCCACGCACGCGCGCCAGTTCGGCGTTGAAGGCGATCGCCAGAAAGCGGTTATAGCAGACGATCATGACGCCGAGCAGCACGAGGTCGGCCGCCAGCATCCAGAGCAGATCCGCCCCCGAAAGCAACAGGATCGACCCAAACAGGTAGCTCATCAGATCATCCTGATAGCCCGGCGTCGCGGCCACGAAGGAGACGCCCAGCGCCATGCCGCCGGTCCAGACGGCACTCAAGACGGTGTCGGAACGGTGCCGGCCGCGCAGCGTCAGCCAGGCCAGCAGCACGGCCGCCGCCACGGCCGCCAGCACCGCGCCGGCCATCGGGGGGAGCCAGCCGATCCCGAACCGCCGCTCCAGCAGGCGCGCGAGGCCCAGTCCGGCCAGCACGCTGTGCGAGACCGCGCCGGCCAGATAGGTCGATCGCCGCACGACCACCAAGCTCCCCGTCACGCCCGCCGCGACCGCCGCGAGCAGGGCCGCCGCGACGGCGTTGCGGAGAAAGGGGTATTCCCAGAGGTCTTGGAAGAAATGAAGCATCGAAAGATTCGGTTGAATCGATTGAATCGATCGGGTCGAATCAATCGATTCCTCCGGCTTATTTTGCTTGCGGCTCCAGCCGCTCCAGGCCGCGCAGGTAGGGGCGCAGGGCCTCGGGCAGCAGCACCGACCCGTCGGCCTGCTGACACTGCTCGAGGATCGCGATCATCAGCCGCGGCAGGGCCACGCCCGAACCGTTGAGGGTGTGCACCAGACGCGTCTTGCCGTTGGCGTCGCGGTAGCGGCAGTTGAGGCGTCGCGCCTGGAAATCCTCGAAGTTGGAGCAGGAGGAGACTTCCAGCCAGGCCTGCTGGCCGGGCGCCCACAGCTCAATGTCATAGCACTTGGCGGCCGAGAAGCTGATGTCGCCCGAGCAGAGCTCCAGCACGCGGTAGTGCAGGCCCAGGCTGGTGAGCACCTCCTCGGCGTTCGCCACCAGCGTCTCCAGTTCGGCGTAAGAGGTCTCGGGCTCCACGAACTTAACCATCTCGACCTTGTCGAACTGGTGCACGCGCAGGATGCCGCGCGTCTCTTTGCCGGCCGAACCGGCCTCGCGCCGGAAGCAGGGGGTGTAGGCGGTGAGATAGATCGGCAGCGGGCGGTCGAGTATCTCGTCGCGGTAGACGTTCGTGACCGGCACCTCGGCGGTCGGAATCAGCCAGAGGTCGTCGATCTCGCAGTGGTACATGTCCTCGGCCATCTTGGGGAGCTGGCCGGTGCCGCGCATCGAGGCGCTGTTGACCACGAAAGGCGGCAGCATCTCGGTGTAGCCGTGGCGCTCGGTGTGCATGTCCAGCATGTACTGGATCAGCGCGCGCTGCAGCTTGGAGCCCGCGCCCTGCAGCAGCGGAAAGCCCGAGCCGGTCAGCTTGGCGCCGCGCGGCAGGTCGAAGAGTCCGAGACGCTCGTTGAGCGCGATGTGGTCCAGCGGCTTAAAGGCGAAGGCCGGCGGCTCGCCCACGACCCGGGCGACGCGGTTGGCCGAGGCGTCAGGGCCGGTCGGAATGGTCGCGCACGGCACGTTGGGGATCAGCAGCATGGCTGCCTCGAGATCGGTCTCGATCTCGCGGAGCTGCGCGTCAAGCGCCGTGATCTGGTCGCCGATGGCGCGCACGTCGGCCTGCACGGCGGCGGTGTCCTGGCCGGCCTTCTTCAGGGCGCCGATCTCTTTGGACCGGCTGTTGCGTAGTGTTTTCAGCTCGTCGGACTGCATCACCAGAGCGCGCCGCCGCGCGTCCAGATCGCGCGCGCGTTCGGCGCCTTCGAGCGACGCCCCGCGCCGCCGCAGGCCCTCGGCCACCTCGTCAAAATTCTCACGGATCCGCTTGATGTCTAACATGTCAACCCCTTCGCTGTGCCACGCTGTACGTTCAAATGAGTGGAACAGCTTGAAGAATACCCGTTTTGGCGTGTGTTGAGCAAGTGCGCAGTGAATCGCTTTGACCCGCGCGACCGCTTTTGTTTCAATCATCATCCTTATGAAACCCTTTATCCACGACGATTTCCTGCTCCAGAACCCGGCGGCGCGCGAGCTGTACCACGGCTACGCCGCACAGATGCCCATCATCGACTACCACTGCCACCTGCCTCCTGCGGAGG
>JAQUEX010000158.1:0-5713 GCA_028684935.1 Kiritimatiellia bacterium
CACGCACACAAAAAACCAACAATATGCCTGATGCATCATCTTTCCCCCCATCCATGATTCAGGCGATGACTATACCAAGTGTATCGTGTCGGAAGCAAACCTTGCGTAATCGGTTGGTGGCGGGCGGGGGGGGCGCACCCCCGATTCACTTGCTGTTGAGATTTCGGTTTTCGGGCTTAAAATTGTGGTGTAACCACAGAGATTAGAAGGCACCGAGAAGTCGGGTTTCGGGTTTACGGGAGGTCTTGGCGAGACCGCAGCCTTGAGTGAGCGCCTTGAAGAACGGCTCACCGTCCATCCGCTCTTAACACGGGCACTGGGAGTACAGGCATCCTGCCTGTACATGTGAATGACAGGCTGGAAGCCTGTCCCCCCAGTGAACGAAGACAACCGAAATCCGAATGTCGAAAGGACCAACCTTCGGAGTTGTAGGGTGGCGAGGAATGCGAAATCTGCCCCTTTCCCCAAGCAAGTGGAACGGATGCGCCCGTGACGGGGGATGCGAAGTCCTCGCGTTTCTGACGAAAGCGTTGCGCAAGCCTGGGGGCGCGGACGGCCTCGTCCGCGGAAGAGGTGTTTGCACATTGTGGCACAGACCGTCGCATACGTCCGAATGTGCATTTGACTTGCACCGTTTTTCGTGCCGCGGACGGGGCCGTCCGCACCCCCAGTCTTGCGTATCTTTTTCACTGGAAACGCATGATCGCGGCCCGTTTCTGCGGCGGTCTCGGCGAGACCGCCCTACCGGCTGCAAGACCCTATCGGTTGAGAGACAGAAGCAGGAGGGAAGGAGGCGTGACCGGAACCAGAAACCCGAAACCTCAACGGCCAGAGAAACGGATGCACCCTGCAACCCCGCGTTGAACGTTGGGCGTTCTTGACGTCTGTGCCTTCTTTCAATTATTCTCGCTCTGCTATGTTGAGATTTATGACTTCGTGTATCATGCTGTTTACCCTCGTGCTCGCGCCCGGCTTGACTGCGAGGGCGCAAAATCGTGTAGGGCTCGACGAACTGGATCTCGCCGCCATGAGCTGCGGCTGGGAACGGCCCCAAGCACGGCAGGCGGTCGGCGGCAACCCCCTGAAAATCGCGCGGAATAAGTTTGAGCGGGGCGTCGGCACGCATGCGCCAAGTTGGTTCGCGATCGACACCGGCGGCGAGGCGCTGAACTTCGAGGCACAGGTCGGCCTAGATGACGAAGAGCTGGTCCGCGGCAAGGGTTCTGCCGTCTTCCGCATTTACGCCGACGGCCGGCTCGCGGCCGATTCCGGCGTGATGCATGCCCGGCAGCCCGCTCGCCGGATAACGGCGGATCTGGCCGGCGTCCGGGTGGTCGTGCTGGAAGTCTCAGATGCCGGCGACGGCAGCGCGCATGATCACGCCGACTGGTGCGACGCCTTTTTCACGGTGCGCGACGGTGCGGTCCTGAAGCCGTTGCCGCGTCCGCCGACGGAGCAAATGGCCATCCTGACGCCGCCGCCGCCGCGTGCGCCGCGCATCAACGGCGCGCGCGTTTTCGGCGTACGCCCCGGTCGCCCCGTGCTTTTCACGATCCCGGTCAGCGGCGAGCGCCCCGTCACCCTGACAGTGGAGGGCCTGCCGGATGGCCTTTCTCTGGACCGCGCGCGCGGCCTGATCACGGGGGCGGTCGCCAAGGCGGGCAGTTACCGCATGACGTTCCGCGCCGCCAACGCCCATGGCACCGCCGCGCGCGACTGGAGACTGGAGGTCGGCGAACGCATCGCGCTCACGCCACCGATGGGCTGGAACTCATGGAACTGTTTCGCGCACACGGTTTCAGACGCCAGCATTCGCACCGCCGCGCAGGCCATGGTCGAGAGCGGCCTGATCCGGCACGGCTGGAGCTATGTCAACATCGACGACTATTGGCAGACCTGTCCGGGCGAGCGCACCGACACGTCGCTGATGGGGCCGGCTCGCGACAGCGCCGGGCGCATCCTGCCTAACGCGCGTTTCCCGGACATGGCGGCGCTTTGCCGCGATGTCCATCGGCTCGGCCTCAAAATCGGCATCTATTCGTCGCCGGGCTCCACCACATGCGGCGGATGCGTCGGAAGCTGGGGCCATGAAGCCCAGGACGCGCAAACCTATGCCGAATGGGGCTTTGATTATCTGAAATACGACTGGTGCAGCTACGCGCAGCGCGTTCGCAATGAGTCGCTCAGCGAGCTGATGCGTCCCTATCGTGTGATGGGCCAGGCGTTGCGCGCGCAGCCGCGCGACCTGCTGTTCAGCCTCTGCCAGTACGGCATGGGCCATGTTCCCGCCTGGGGCGCGAAGGCCGACGGGCAGTGCTGGCGCACCACGCACGACATCGTGGACACCTGGGAAAGCGTGACCGGCATCGTGCAGGCGCAGGAAGGCTTTGAGCTGTTTGCAGGTCCCGGCGCGTGGAATGACCTCGACATGCTGGTGGTGGGTACGGTCGGCTGGGGCGCGCCGCATCCGACACGCCTCACGCCCAATGAGCAGTACAGCCACGTCTCATACTGGTGCCTGCTCGCCTCGCCGCTTCTCCTCGGCTGTGACCTGACTCGGCTCGACCCCTTCACCCTGAACCTGCTGACCAATGACGAAGTGCTGGACGTCAACCAAGATCCGCTGGGGCGGCAAGCGGTGCGCGTGCAGCATGACGACGCGCAGGAAGTCTGGGCGAAAACCATGTCGGACGGCAGCACCGTCGCGGGCCTCTTCAACCGCAGCTGCCTGACCCGCACCGTCACGCTGCCGTTTGCGTCACTTGGACTGAAAGGTCCGTGCCGCCTGCGAGACCTCTGGAGGCAGAAAGATCTCGGTGTCGCCACCGACACGTTCGAGACGGAGATTCCGGGTCACGGCGTGTTGCTGCTTAAACTTGCGATAACCTCTCAGCTCTGATTCGATCGCACCATCCCACGGTTCAGCATCTCACGCGCCAAGGCTTCGATCGCGCCGTCGACCGTGGACTCGGCGGCCACCACATCGGGCGCGCAGCCATGCGCCGCCAGCGCGGCGGTTGTGGGGTTGCCGATCGTCACCACCGTTTTGCCCGCCAACGCGGCGCCCCCGGCCTGCGCGGCAAACGCCTCCACGGCCGATGCGCTGGCGAAGAAGACGGCGTCGAACACCGGCAAATGCGGATAGATGATCGGCTCGTTGGCATAAAGCTGCACATCGTCAACTTGGGCCCCCTGTGCGCGCAAAACCTCTGCGAGCAGCGGACCGGCCTTCTCCGAGCGCAGGCGCAGGACCGACTGTCCGGCAAAATCGCACTCGCGCAGGACGGCCGCCAACCCCTCGGCGCTGTACGCCATCGGCGGCGTCAGTTCGGGCGTGAACCCGTGGCTTTCACATGCTGCGGCACTGCCGGGACCGCACGCCATCAACCGCGGCATGCGCCGCCAATCGAGACGGCTGCCGCGCGCCATCGCCATCAGGAAATGGACGGCGGAAGGCGAGGTCAGCACCAACCAATCATAGGCCGCCAAGCGCTCCACAGCCGCAGCGGCTGCCGCGCAGGGCGTGAGGCGGATCAGCGGCCTCAAGAGCGGCACGCCGCCGAAATCGATAATCCGCGCAGCCGCCTTTTCAAGCAGCGCCTCGCTGCATGTCACCAGAACCCGGCAGCCGCGCAGTGCGCCGGTGTCCCGGCGGAATCCGCAGGCGGCCGCCTCCCCGATGACCAGCAGGCCCGGCGCATCGGTGTCCAGCGCCGCCAGCGCGCCCGCGCGCAAACCGCCGAGGGTCGTGCGCACCACCTGCTCATCATCCGCGCCGGCATTGAAGGCCGCGGCCGCAGGCGTCGCGGCGTCCCACCCTTCGTCCAGCAACTGGCCGGCCATTTCAGCCGCAACACGCACCGACATGAAGAGCACCAGCGGCAGGCGCAGGCGCACGTCTTGAGCGACTCCCGAGACCGCGCCGCCTTCGGCACGGGGGGTCATCACGGCGACGCCGCGCGACACGCCGCGCCGTGTCAGCAGCATGCCGGTGCCGGTGGTGGCCACCGTCAACGCGCTCACGCCGGCCCGCACACGATACGGCAGCGCAAGCCGGTCCAGTTCGTCCGTCTCTTCGGCCAACCGGCCAAACAGGCCCGGATCACCGCCCTTGAGCCGCACGACGCGATGGCCCTGACGCACCTTGCGCGCGATCAACGAGGTGATGTCAGGCTGGCGCACGGCATGCTCGCCGCACCGCTTACCCACGAAGATTCGCTCCGCCCCTTTCGGCAGGAACGTCAACAGATGATCGTCCATCAACACGTCGTAGAGACAAACATCCGCCTGCCGCAGATCGTTGATGCCGCCCCAGGTGCAATAGTCGGCCGACCCTACGCCCGCGCCGACGAAACGCACGGCTTTGACAAAGTAGGCGCGCAGCGCGGTCAGCACCGGATCGCCCAGCCGGAAGGTCACCGCGAGCCGTCCCTGCCCCTCCGGCACCGGCAGCTCATCCAAAGGCACCCATTCGGCCACCCGGTGCGCGAGTTCCAATCGGTTCAACGCCGCGCCGGCCATCAGCAAAGCGTCATATCCGCCGGCATCGAGCTGAGCCAGACGCGACTGGATTGTGCCGCGGATCGGCTTGAGCACCGCTTCCGGGAAACGGCGCAGCGTGCACGCTTCGCGCCGCGCGCTGCTGACCCCCACGACCGGACGGGCCGGCAGGTCGGCCCAGCGCCGCCCCTCCGGCAGCACCCAGGCGTCACGCGGATCCTCGCGCCACGGCAGCCAAAACCAATCGAGATCGCCGGGCAGCGGATCAGGCAAGTCCTTGGCGCTGTGCACGGCCAGATCGATGCGCCCCTCGCGCAAGGCGTCGTCCAAATCGCGCGTGAAAAAATCGCCGGGGCTTTGCCGCAGGTCGGTGGTCAGATCCCGGTCGCCGGGCGTCTCCACCGTGACAGACTCAAAGGCCAGAGCCGGGAACAACGCCGCGAAACGTTCGAGCGTATCCCGTGTCTGCAACATCGCAAGCGCGCTGCCTCGCGTCCCGGCTTTTAAAATCCTGTTACCCATGCCTTCACTCCTCCGTCACGTTGTCTGCCGCCGCAAGACGGACGGCTCGGCGAGCCGTCCCTACCGATGCCGGGGGCCGCGCGCTGCGCCGGCAGGGCGGTCTCGCCGAGACCGCCGCATTGCGCAACACCCGCGTTGCCGCCGCAAGACGGACGGCTCGGCGAGCCGTCCCTACCGATGCCGGGGGCCGCGCGTTGCGCCGGTAGGGCGGTCTCGCCGAGACCGCCGTTCTGCCATTGAAAAGGCCAATCGTCCGGTTGAAGGGCAAGACCCTTCCGTACGGGGTTCATTCGAATGTAATCCCATTTTTCAGACGCCGACTCTTCCTGACGAATACGATGATCGAAATAGTCCCGCTGCCATTTGATACCGCACTGTGTGGCCAGAAAACGCTTCCAATCCGAAATGGCTTTGCGCATGGAGACTTCCGCCGAAAACACGAATAAGCCGTGTAGATGGTCGGGCATCAGAAGGATGAATAACGCCCACATCTGTCCCATGTTTTGACGGTGAAGCACACTTTCAACAACTACGTCATGAACGGTCTTGCAAGCAAGTTGATTTTCCCCGCGCGGCAGTGTGTTGATCGTGATAAAAAAAACGGCATTGTCCGTAACCCACGAGGGCACTGCAATAGGAATGTCGTGAGGAAGACGCTTACGACACGGCAACGAAAGGACTTTGCCGCCGC
>JAQUEX010000158.1:5813-7364 GCA_028684935.1 Kiritimatiellia bacterium
TCCCCCCTGGATGCTGCGGCGCATGCGCTCGTAGATGTCGCGGTGCTCGGCCAGAATCGCACGGCAGGACTCAAGGATTTTGTCGAGGGTGCCGGTCGCGGAACGGTACCAGTGCTTCAAGGCATCCAGATCGGCCAACCGGATGGGCCCGCCGCACCGGTCGAAGGCCGGATCGATATTGCGCGGCATGCCAAGGTCGACCATGACGACACCATCGGTTCTCAATTGAGCGGCATGCGCGGCGACAGTGATGACCGGCTCGCGCGCGTCTACCGCGCTGATGATCGCGTCCACCTCCGGCAGCACCTCGTTCAGGCGGTCAAGCTGCACCACCCTCACACGGCGTGCCCCCTCTTCACTCAGTTCGGGCGCAGTTCGGAAATAGGCCCAGTCGCAGGCACAACCGAGCGCGAGCAGTCCAGAGACCAACCCCTGACCGACCGTTCCGCTGCCGATCACCAGTACGCGGCGCTGCGGCAAGCCGGGCAACGTGTGGTCGAGATAACGCAGCGCCACCTCTTCGATCTCCGCGATATCCATCAGCGGATCGATCTCCTGATGGATGTCTTTCGAGACATGCAGCGCGGCATCGGCCAACTCGCGGATGATCGAACCGGCCCACCCGAACGTGACGGCCTCATCGACCGCCTCTTTCATCTGCGACACCACATGGCTTTCGCCGGGAGTCTGCGAATCCATGCCCGCGGTCACCAGGCAGAGATGCGCAAAAGCGTCGAAGCCATGCTTCATGTAGTAAAGATCGGGACGGAGCTGGTCCAGTCGCAGCAATCGCCGCAGAATCCCGCAGGTCGAAGCCTCTTGCGAAACCGCGGCCACGATTTCGATCCGGTTGCAGGTGTTGAGGATGAAAAACTCATGCACCCCCCAGATCTGCCGGATCATGCCGCCCAGAAGTTCGCGCTCACGGGCTGCAAGGTGATAAGGTGCGCGCTCTTCCGCACAGAGGTGCTCATGGCTGGTTCCGAGCACCAGCAGGTCCGAACTTTCAATGGAATCGAGATGCTTGCGCAGGTTGTCCTTGATCAGGCGCGACTGCCGGCACGATTTACCGCTGGTGGAGACCGCGATCATGACATCGCCGGTGCGCAGAATCGCCGGCGTCACAAAGTCCCCGTCCGCCCAGTTGCCGTCCGCGCAACAGCACGGCACGCGTGCCGCCTGGGCGACTTCCAAAATGTGCCGGTTGACATGTTTGTCGTCGGTGCAGGCAAACACCAGCGCATGCGCCGCGACATCCGCGTCTTGAAACGGACGGCAGGCGTGACGGATGCGTCCTGCGCACGCCAAGGTCGTCAGCTCTTCGACGCACGCGGGGCACACCAGCGTCACCTCGGCACCGGCATCCAGCAGCAACTCCACTTTCCGCTGTCCGACGCGCCCCCCCCCCACGACCACGACGCGGCGTCCTTCCAGCATCGCATTGATCGGAAACGTTTTACGAATAGGTCTACTCTGTCTCATAAATGGGGGTTGAGTGTAACAAATCGGCCCCCATTCCGCCAGAACAGCGCGAGGCAATCGGTGGGCGAA
>JAQUEX010000159.1 GCA_028684935.1 Kiritimatiellia bacterium
GATTACGATTACAAGAAGGTCTCCCCAACAGAACTGCCATGCGCCCGTGCGATCCCTCAACGTTACATATAAGCCACGCCTCTGGTGTTTAGTTGGGCAGGGAAAATAGCGAGGTTTTCGGTGCTATGGATCGAGCCTCTGACTGGATATCAACAGAGCCGAGGACATCGCCCACACCTCCACCGCTTTGTTGCCTCAAGGCCCCCTCGTTCCCGTTCACGTACACGTACACGACGGCCTCATCGCCTTCCCGTGACCGTTGAGGTTTATGGTTTCGGGTTTCCGGTTCCGGTCACGCATCCTTCCTTCCAGCTTCTGTCTCTCAGCCGGCAGGGCGGTCTCGCCGAGACCGCCGCAGAGAGGCGGGCCGCTATCGCCTTTCGCATTCAACTCCTAAATCCCAACTCCTCCTTTGACTGCGGCGGCACCCGACAGTATCCTGTGCGCATGACTACCCCGCTCCATCTCGTGCTGGTCAAGCCGCAGATCCCGCACAACACCGGCGCGATCGGCCGCCTGTGCGTGGGCCTCGACTGCGCGCTGCACCTCGTCCGTCCGCTGGGTTTCCATCTCTCTGACGACTACGTCCGCCGCGCCGGCCTGGATTACTGGCAGCACCTGCGCCTCGCCGTGCATGATTCGTGGCCCGCCTTCCTCGCCGCCGTGCAGCCGCCGCGCCTCTTCTTTCTCAGCACGCGCGGCACGCGCACGCTCTACGACTGCGCCTTCCAGCCAGACGACGCGCTGGTCTTCGGCAACGAGGGGTCCGGCCTGCCGCCCCACTTCTACAGCGATTACCGAGACCGCCTCGTCACCCTGCCCATGCCCGGCCCGCACGCGCGCAGCATCAATCTGGCCAATGCCGCCGCCGTCGCGGCGTACGAATTCCACCGTCAGATCGGTGCCCTCACCCCCAGCCCGGAGACACCCCCATGCGCCGCACCCCCTGCCTGACCCGCCTGCCCTTGCTGCTTCTGCTCGCCGCGCTGCGCACGGCCGCCGCTGAGTATTTCGTTTCGACCTACGGCCGCGACACAGAGGCCGGTTCCATGGAACACCCGTTCGCCACGCTGCGGCGAGCACAGGAAGCCGCGCGCCCCGGCGACACCGTCTGGTTGCGGGGCGGCACCTACACCCTGCGCGAGGAGCAGATCGCGCGCCGCCACAAGATCTGGGCGTCGGTGATCCTGCTCGACCGCAGCGGTGAGCCCGGCCGGCCCATCCGCTACGCGGCCTACGGCGGCGAGCGCGTGATCTTTGACTTTTCCGCGGTCAAGCCGCACGGGTTCCGCGTCTCGGCCGTCCACACCACCGGTTCCTGGCTGCATCTTGAGGGCTTCGAAATCACCGGCGTCCAGGTCACCCTGACCGGGCACACGCAATCCATCTGCGTCGAGAATGCCGGCTCCCACAACCGCTTTGAGCGCCTCGTGATGCGCGACGGCATGGCAATCGGTTACTACAGCACACGCGGCGCGAACAACCTGGTGATCCACTGCGACGCCTTCCACAACGATGACCCGGTCTCTGAAGGTGGCCGCGGCGGCAATGTGGACGGCTTCGGCTGCCATCCCGCGCGCGGCGGCACCAACAATGTGTTTCGCGGCTGCCGCGCCTGGTTCAATAGTGACGACGGTTATGACTGCATTAACGCGCACGAGCCGGTGGTGTTTGAGGCTTGCTGGGCCTTCTGGAACGGGTTCAGCCACGACTTTGTGAAACGCGCCGACGGCAACGGCTTCAAGGCCGGCGGCTACGGCTCGACACCGGCGGCACGCCTGCCCCGTCCGATCCCGCGCCATGCGGTCCTCCGCTGCCTCGCCTACGGCAACAAGGCCGCCGGGTTCTACGCCAACCACCACCCCGGCGGCTGCGAATGGATCGGCAACGCCGCCTGCCGCAACGCCAAGGATTTCAGCATGCTCGGACGCTTGTCCGACAACCGCACCGATGTCCCTGGCTACGGTCATCTGCTGGCCAGCAACACGACTTGCACGGGCCGGATGAACCTGGTGAATATCGCGACCAACCGCTGCGCCCTGTCAGAGAACCGCTTCGGCGAGACGTGGCCGCGGCTGGACGAACGCCTGCTCACCGCCCCGCGCGCGCCGGGCGGCAGCCTGCCCGCGCTGCCGCCTCCCTTCGCGCGCTGAGGCGCGGGCTCACGGGCCGTCCCACTCCAGCCGCAACCGGTAGAAGCGCTGCGGTGCCGGCACGGGGTCGCGCAAAATCAGCCACCCGCCGTCCAGCCGAGCCGGCAGATCCAGCCGCGAATCGAAGAGCCGCTGCGCCGCGCTCCAATCACTCAGGGTTGCTGAGGCCTCGACCACGCAGGTCACGTCGTCACGCCCGGGATCGTAAGGGAAGCGGTACGCCCAGCCTTCGACCGTCTCCTCGCAGCGCGGATACCGCAGCGCCGCAGGCGTTTCCCATCCCATGCCCAGCGCGTAACGCGTCAGGTTGGCAATCCCGTCGCCGGCCGGCGCGGCCCACGGCCCCGCCACCGCCTCGTCGTCGCACGCTTCCGGCGTGGCAAACGCCTGCTCCCGCCAGGCGCGGTACGACGCCGGCGCCGCGCCGAAGCGCACCTCCACCACGCGCCCCTCTTCCTCGGGCCCGCTCCACGCCACGCGTACCGGCACCGTCACCACCTGCGCGTCCCCGGCCAGCCGCCACCGCATCCCGCCAAAAAGATGTTCCCCCACCGCGTCCAGCACATACACCGCCTGCGGCGCGGCCCGCACCGCCGCCGCCAGCCCGGCATCCAGCGGCGCGAACAGCGCCCCGCGGAACGTCGTGCCGCTGCCGGAAACATAGAGCCGCAGCCCGCCCAGCGCCCCGGAAATAGCCGCTGTACGCAAGACCCCGTTGACGCGCGCGTCGTCGCCGGCCTGCTGCAACACCGCCTCGATCACGACGCCCCCCGCTGCCGGCACGGTGATCACATTGCCGCCCTCAATCCGCACCGCGCCCGCGCCGCCGAGCGCGCCCAGCGCTGCGCTACCCGCAAAGGTCAACGTTCCGTTCGCCACCTCGACCGCCGCCGTCAGGGCCGTGCCGGACGGCAGCATCAGCGTTCCGGCCCCGCTCTTGACCAACCGGCTGCCACCCTCCAGCGTGCCCGCCAGCAGCAGCGTGTTGCCCGTCCCCTCCACATGCACCCCCGCCGCGCCGACCAGCCTGAGCGGCGAGTCCAGCATCGCCTGATTGCCCGGCGCACCCGGGTCGTAGCGCAGCGCCCCGCTCTTGCCGAGGCCCGCACCCTCCGGCAATGCCGCATCACGCCCGAGCCCCTCGACGGTCACCGTGCCGCCCAACGCGTAGACGCGCGGCACACCGCCCGAACTGCCGGACGTCATCCTCACCTGCCCGCCCGGCTGCACCCTCACGCCGGCCGCCTGCGCCGGCGCGGCCGGTGCCGTCATGCTCAGCACACCCTCCTCAACCTCCACCGCGCCCGTGAATGTTTTGCCGTCGCCCGTCAGCGACGCCATTCCCGCGCCGCGCTTGATCAGCCCGCCGGGACCGCTCCAGGCCTCGCGTAGGCGCAGCGCGCCATACTCGCCATTCCCACCCAGATTCGCAACATCCAGCTCCAGCGGCGTGTGCAGCACGCAACCGGATCCGACCGCAAACTCAGCCCAGCCTGTTCCGCTGCCGCACACGCGGATACACGCGTTCCCCTCGGCGCCGCCGTCCAGGTGCACCGCATAGCCCGCCGCCGCGTCGCGCAACCGCGTGACAGACGCTCCGTCCTGTTCAAAGGTGAGCCGGCCCACGGTCACCGCCTGTTGCACCACGATGTTCCGGTCCGTCGCCGCCGCCGGGATCCTCACCTGCGTCCCGGCCCCGTCCGGCACCAGATGCCCCTGCCAATTCGTCGCGACCTGCCACGCACCGTCCCCGGCCGGCAGGAACACCGGCTCGGGATAGATCAGGCTGAACGAGGCTTCGCACAGCGCGCTCCACACGCCTTGAGCCAGCACGCGCGCCTTGATGACGCCCGCGTTCGTCACCGTCACGCCAGCGCCGCACGCCACCGCCGTGTCGGCGACCGCGCCTGAGAACGCCACGCGCGGGTCGCTGCCGTCAACCGTCACATACACCGTGCCCTGCGCCGCGCTGACGCCGACCTCCGCCCCGTAAGCCAGCGTGCCGCCGTGCGGGGTGAACGACGGCGCCGCAAGCGCGGGATACAAGCCGGCGGCGCGGAGCTGATTCACAAACACCCCTGTCCGCGCCGGAAAATAATCGGACAGCAGCCGCGCCCGTTCCGCCGCCCACTCGTTGGTGCCGTAGCGCGGGATCGCGCCGCCCGGCGTCACGTCGCGGCGGTATGCGCCCCAGCGCGCGGCCTCGCCGTAGACGGCAGGCTCGACCTGCGCCGCCAGCGCCGCGTACGACGCGGCCGCATTCGAAGGCGTTAAGGCGCCGTCGTTAAAGAGACAGCGGTGCGCGCGGTCAGCGAAGCGCAGGCGATACTCGGCGTTTGTGCACAGCGCCGTGTGCAGATAGGCAGGCCCGGAAGTGTGGGTCACGCCGGTGCGGTTGTCGCTCAGCGACTCCAGCGTGCGCTCGGAGTCCCAGCAGAAAAAGAGGTAGCCGGCCCCCGGTTCGCGGCGGCGCACCGCATTCCAATTGTGGTGCGGCCAATCGCCATTTCCCCCATAAAAATTGATCAGCATGTAGTCGATCAAAGGGTCGATCGCCAGATAACGGACGATCGCCTCAAACCCGTCGCGCGTGCTGACGCCGGCCTTCGCGAGGGCATGCATCGCGTTCCATGCCACGTTGTCGCCGTCGCGGATGCCATCAGGCGTCATAGCGTCGAAATCCTCGCGCTCGCCGCCCAATCGGGAGGCCGCAAAGGCGGCATCCGGCCGCTCGGAGACGTTGTAGAGGCCCCAGTAGAGTCCGTTGAAGAAAAGGTGCACATGATTGCCGCGCGCGCCGAGGCCGCTCATCGCCACCTGCGTGTTGCGGATCCACTGGTCGCGCATGTTGGAGCCGCGCAACCGCTGGGCGCCGTCGTTGTGCGTCCAGGCGTTGTTGTACTCCGCGCGCAGGATAAGCGTGTTGAAATCCGCCAGCGGCGTACCGCCCTCGGCCAGCACCGGTGCCTCCAGACGCCCCGGCCCGTAGGCATCCTTGAACAGCAGCCGCAGCGACTTCTTGGGGGTGTTGCTGAAAATGCGGCTGGCGCCTCCCTGCACCCGCAGCGCCGCGTCGATCTGGACCTGCCCCACGCCGTTGGTGAGCCACTCCGCCGAGACGCCGCGCTCAAAGCCGTCAACGGTCGGGTTGGCGTAGACGCCCTCCGTGCCGAACAGGTCGCCGACCGAAGCCGTCAGCGCAAGCACGGGCACGGCCTGCAGGGCCTGCCGCAGCGCCGCCGCGTGGCCGGGCTGAGCGGCGGCATTGGTGCTGATCGTATAGCTAGTGTTGGTATATCCGTTCCAATCGGCCGGATAACCCGCCGGCCGATGGGTCTGCGCCAGCACGCTCTCCAGGAAGAGATAGGTGTGCGTGGCCACGGCGCGGGTCGGCAGCGCCCCCTCCTTCACCGCCACGGCGCGCACCACGGTTGTTGTGCTGATAGTGAGCGGCCCGGCATAGAGTAATCCGTTGGTGGCCGCAGGCTGCGAGCCGTCCAGCGTGCAGTAGATATCGGCGGCCGGGTCGTTGTGGCTGAGCGTGAGCGTGAAGGGCTCGTCATACAAACCACGTTCATGCGAAAAGCTTGGCGGCGCAACCGGCGCGCCATAGGCTTGCGCGGTGTTGGTCGCGCCCGGCGTGGGCACCGCAAAGAAGGCGAACGCGCCGCTGCCGTCCGGCATGCGGCCGTACGCGGCGCCGCCAGGCAGGGCAGGCACCGTCACGGCATCCGCCTGCGCGCCATCCGGCCGCGTCAGCAGCAGCGGCTCGCCGTCGGCGCTGAGGCTGAAATTCGCGTGCAGCTCCGGGACTGCCGGGCGGGCTTGATAGAGCAGACCGTAGTGGACCGCCAGATGACGCTCCACCGCTTCGCGCTCCACGCTCGGCAGCGCGCGGTTGAAGATCAGCACCTCGGCGATATCCCCGTCAAAAAAGCGGGTGGTGCTATCGGAGTTGCCGATGGCCAGGGTCGTGTAGCCTACGAGCACGGCGGCTCCGGGGTCACGCTCCATACTGCCACGCAAGATGCCGTCGCGGAAGAGGCGGGCGTCCGGCGTGTCGCCGGCGCTGTTCATCAGCCCGGCCACTTGGCACCAGGCGTTCACTGCCATCACCCCGTCACTGCGGATGCTGTCGAGCGCCGCCACGCGCAGGCGGAGCTGGCCGCCGGCATTGATCTCAAAATGGGCGTTCTGCGAAGCACCCCAAGCGCCGAAGAGGCCGGACACCGTTTGGCCGCCCCAACGGCAGACCATGACAATCGAGAAGTCGCGCAGGCTGGTCATGCCGGTGAATCCTGCGGTCGGCAGCAAGAGCTGCTGCGCGGACGCTTTGGCGAACCGAACGGCGGGCCGCCCGTTGAGGGCATCCGCGATCCAGACCGGCTGCGCGTTCGCCACCGTCTGCGTGGCAGAGTTGCCCGCGCCGCTGAGGTCGGGCCAGACGGGAACGCGGTCGCCCGCGCTGTACCCTGCGCTGCCGGCTCTCAGCCAGAGCACCAGCCCGGGAACGTCTTTCGGCGAGGCCAGCACAGCGGCATCCAGCACGTTGGTGCGATCCTTGCCTGAAGCGAAGACCAGCCTGCGCTCACCCGGCTCAAGCGTCCAGGCGGGGAATCGCCACTTCATCGGCGCGTCCGCCCGGTCCGAAAGGCCCCAACCCGCGAGATCGACCGGCACCGCGCCCCGGTTCAGCACCTCGATCCAATCCGACGTGTCGCCGTCCTCATCGCGCAGCGTTCCGGTGTTGGCCGTCTGCACTTCATTGATCACCACGTCCTCCGAGAACAGGAACGTCGGGCCGGACAGCAGAGCAACAGCGGCCGCCAAGTATTCGCGCAGCCGGCCGCGGCGTTTCATGGTCCATCCCCCTCACCGCAACTGACCGCGATCACCCGCGTCTCGGGGTCGTCGGTGAGCGACACGCGCACGTGCAGCGCGTCCGGCGGAATCAGCTCGCCGGCGCGCTCCGGCCATTCGACCGCCACCACGGCCCCGGTCTCCAGATACTCGGGGTAGCCGATAGTCAACAGGTCATCCGGCCCGCTCAGGCGGTAGAGATCCATGTGCACCAGCGTGAACGACGCCGTGCGGTGTTCCGTGCAGACCGTAAAGGTCGGGCTGGTCAGCGGGCGTTTCAGCCCCAGCGCAAAGCCCAGCCCTTGAACAAA
>JAQUEX010000160.1 GCA_028684935.1 Kiritimatiellia bacterium
CACCGGCCACGCTCACGGTCAACCAGAGTGTCGGCACCACGTTTGACGGACGTCTGACCGGCGAACTGCGGCTGGTGAAGGCCGGGGCAGGCACGCTCTCTCTGAGCGGCACGAACAACACGCAGGACGCCCAGGTCGTGGTCTCGGGCGGAGCGCTGAGGGCCGCCGACGAAAGGTCGCTCGGCGCGGACGCGGCGCTGTTCACGGCGGACCGCCTGCTGCTGAACGGTGGCACGCTGGCAGCCACCGCAAGCTGGACGCTGGACGACCCCAACCGCGGCGTGACGCTGGGTGCCGCAGGCGGCGGCTTCGATGTCGGCGCGTCCGCCACACTCACGCTCGCGAATGCGGTCACCGGCACAGGCGGTCTGACTAAGCAGGGCGCGGGTGTGCTCACGCTCGCGGGCGCGAACGATTACGCGGGCCACACCGTCGTGCAGGCGGGCGTGCTCCAGATCCAGAAAAAAGTAGCGCTATACAGCGGCGCGCCGCTCGCGGCCGAAGATTTCACGGTCAACAGCGGGGCCACGCTGGCGCTTTGCCTGGGCGGAGCGGGTGAATTCGAAGCTGCGGACGTCACGGCGATCGCCGCGCTCACCGACGCCACCTTCGGGTTCAGGCCGGGCGGTCGCATCGGCCTGAATGTCGCCAACGCGCCGGACGGCCGGTATGAGATCAGCGGCGTGATCGGCAATCCGGCCGGCGGCCAGGCGCTGCATCTTCACAAGCTCGGCGAGGGCGTGCTGGCGCTCACCGGCGCCAACACCTACACCGGCGCCACGATCCTGGCGGGCGGCGTGCTGGAGGCCAGCGTGCTCACCGACGGCGACACGCCCTCTTCCATCGGCGCGGCCTCCAACAGCGCCGCCAACCTCGTGTTCGACGGCGGTGCGCTGCGCTATACCGGGCCGTCGGTCTCGATCGACCGCGGCTTCACCTTCGGCTCAGGCAACACGGCGGTCTTCGACGTGGCCGATCCGGCGGCGTCGCTGACGATCGAGCGCGTGCGGTCGTGCGCCGGGCGCACGGACGATTCGCTGATCGTCAAGAACGGCCCGGGCACGCTGGTTTTCGGCAACGACGGCATCATCAACGGCGGGGCTATTAATTTCATCGGCATGGTTGCCGGTTTTGTGATCAATGAAGGCACCTACCGCAATGTCAACGGCGATCCCGCCCAACTGAACGCCATCCGGCCCGCGTCGCAGGGGCCTGCGCTGACGCTGGGCGACGGCGTGAACATGACGATTGGCGTGGCGTTGAGCCGTGCAGCCGCAGGCGACGAGCAGACGATCCGCTACATCGGCACGAACCTCACGGCCACCACGCAGGTCGGCTCGCTGCAGGGGCCGTCGACCGAGGGCACGTGGAACACGAAGATCATCGACGTCAACGACGGCGCGGCCGATCTGGATCTGCTGGTGGCGGGCAACATGAGCATCTATCCTTCGACGGCCATCTCGCGCATCCGTAAAGAGGGGGCCGGCACGGTGAAATTCGCGGGCAGCGGGTCGGGGTACCGCGAGACCACGATTGTGCGCGCGGGCCGAGTGCTGATCGGCTTCAGCGTGCCCGCCAGCGGCAACGGCGTGCTCGGCGCCTGCACAAACGCGGTGGTTATCGGCGACGAAGGCACGCAGGCCGGCGACACGCCGTCGCTGCTGTTCGACGGCGTGCCTGACAGTTCCTTCACCTTTGCGCGCGGACTCGCCACCTGGACTGAGAACGGCACCTCGGTTTTCGGCAGCCTGTCCAACGTCAACATCACGCTGAGCGGCGCGGTGACGGTCAGCAACACGCTGCACCTGCTCTCGTCGACGGCCGGCACCAACGCGCTCTTCGTGACGGGCGGCATTGCGGGTCCCGGCGGTGTGACGGTCACGGGCGGCGGCTCCGTGCGCTTCGATGCGGCCAACACGTACGCGGGCGCGACGGCGGTGGCGGCGGGACGCCTGCGCCTCGGCGCGGCCGAGCGCATCGCGGACGCCAGCGCGCTGCGGCTGAACGGCGGGACGCTTGCCCTGGACGGCTACAGCGAGACGGTCGGCACGCTGGATGTGGACGGCGCGTCGGAGATCGATTTCGGCAGCGGCGTCTGCACGCTGGTCTGCGCCGACAGCGCGGCGGAAGCATGGCAAGGCACGCTCGTGCTGCGCAACTTCAAGAGCGGCGGCGCGAACCGGCTCTTTGTGGGCAGCGCCGCCACGCTGACACCGGACCAGCTTGCGCGCATCACGTCACCCGCCGGCCAGCCGGTCAAGCAGCTCGACTCGGGCGAAGTGATCCTGGTGCCGCCCGGCACGGTCTTCTCGTTGCGGTAGGCAGCCTTTCCCGCAGACGGGGCCGTCCGCGCCCCCAGTCTTGCACATCGTTTTCACCAGAAACGCATGATCTTCGCGCACCCCTGCCGCCCACGGAGGACGCCGGTCACATCATCAGGCCGGAGTCCAGCGCGAGGCGCCGCAAGATCGAGACGCGCTGCGGGTGCGGTACAGTCGACTCGTTGCACGCGCCGTTGAGGATCGCGTCAAGCCGACGCAGGTAGCGTGTGGCGCGTCGGCGCACTTTGCAGCGGACATAAAAATTGATGCATGAAAGCCCGGGAATCGGCGCGCGGCAGCTCGGCTCAAAATCCGCGATGCGCAGCCTGAAAGCCTCGGGGCCGGTCCATTGCACCAGAATGTTGGAGGAGTCGAAAAAGCAGACCCCGTGCGCCGCCAACCGCTTGAAGAGCTGTTCGACCGCGTCATACAGCGCGCGGCCGGTCTGCGGGTTGCGCCGCACCTGCACCTGGAGTTCGTCGGCCAGTTTGCGCGGCCGTGTGCCATCGGTGTTCAGAATCAACGTTTCGATGATGCCCCAGCCCAACTCCGGATGGTATACCGGCTCGGTGTGCTCCGGGAAGACGGCGGCCAGATCAACCGGAAGCTGTCGGATCAGGCGTTGGTGATACTGCCATTCGCGGTAGTTGACATTGGCGAGACGGCAGGTGCGGCCCCAAGCGATTGTCAGGCGCGTCGTCAGGCGCGTCCCGGGGGGCAGCGCGTTGTCCCGATGGTAGAACTTGACGCACAGATTCGTCCCCGGCATGCGGTGGCAATGCCGCCGCCGCCCGCTCCCTAGCAACGTCCGATCATCTGCCAGAAATGACAACCCCCCGTTCATGGTGCGACGTTACCATGAACGGGGGAATCCGGGCAAGAATAAATTACTATTTTGTAATGTTGCGGAAGTTTAGATCAGGCTGCGGCGGATCATGGTCTCCGCGATCTGAACGGCGTTCTGCGCGGCACCCTTGCGGATGTTATCGCCGCAGCACCAGAGCGCCAGGCCGTTTTCGACACTCGGGTCGACGCGGATGCGTCCCACGCCCACGTCATCGCCGCCGCCGGTGAAGAGCGGCATCGGGTACTGCGCGGCCGCCAGATCGTCGATGACCTTGACGCCTTCGGTGCGGGCGAGGATCTCGCGCGCCTGTTCCGGCGACATCGGCGCGCTGAACTCCGCGTGGATGGCGATGGAGTGGGCATAAAAGACCGGCACGCGCACGCAGGTGCTCGCGATGCGCAGCTCGGGGCTGCCGAGGATCTTGCGCGACTCGAAGGTCATCTTGGCCTCCTCCGACGTGAAGCCCGGCATCTCTTTCTTGGCCCCGCCGATCTGCGGCAGGACGTTGAAGGCGATCTGGTGGGGGTAGGCATTGACAGCCATCGCGTCGCCGGTCGCGTACGCGCGCGCCTGCTGCTCCAGCTCCTCGATCGCCGCGCGCCCGGTGCCGCTCACGGACTGGAAAGTCACGGCGGTCATGTGACGCAGCGGCACCTGCTTGTGCAGCGGCGCGATGCCCATCAGCGTGATGATCGTGCTGCAGTTCGGGTTCGCGATGAAGCCCTGATGGCGGTCGAGCGCCTCGGGGTTGATCTCCGGGATCACCAGCGGCACGCGGTCGTCCATCCGGTAGTCATCGCCATTGTCGATCACCACCGCGCCGCGCTTGACCGCCTCCCAGCCGTACTGTTTGGAGGCACCCTTGGAGCCCTCGGTGCCGGCGAAGAGCACGATATCCAGGCCGTCGAACGCTTCAGGCTTGGCCTCCAGCACATGGAACGTCTCACCCGCGACCTCTTCGTCGCGCTCGCGCGTGGCCAGGATGCGGATCTCGCTGGCGGGAAATTTCCGCTGGCGCAGAACCTTGACCATCTCCGTGCCCACCGCACCGATGCCCACCAGACCGACCTTGTACTGCTTCATGTGATGTCCCTTCGCTTGCTTTGGAAAACGGCGCGAAATCTTACCACAACGCGCGGAATCCGCAATCATGAAACAGGCCGCCTTTCCTGCCGCGGCACCGTCAGCAGCCAACCAGGGTGACGGTGCCGGCGCTGGCATCCATGCGGACGCGCTGGCCGTCTTGCACGAACGACAGCAGGTTGGGGATGCCGACAATCGCGGGAATGCCCATTTCTCGCGCGACGATGGCGGAGTGTGAGAGGACGCTGCCGCGTTCGATCAGGAGGCCTGAAACGGAGGGGTAGAGCGGCACCCATCCGGGATCTGTGCGCGCGGCCACGAGAATCTCGCCATTGAGCCGGACGTCATCGCGTGGCGAATGGATGACGCGCGTGACGCCTTCAACAACCCCTGGTGAGCAACCGACACCGTGCAGGATTCCGCGAGTCGCGGCATCGTCCACTGGGCGCGTCGCGGCACGGAAGCGGTTGCGGTGGTAGGCCATGCCGTAGGTCTCGAAATGGTCATCGGGGCGGGAGTTCAAGTTGCGGTAGCCGTCGAACTCCTCTTTTCGCAGGGCGGCCAGCTCGCGCAGGCGGGTGGTGACGGCGGTGCCCTTCACGAAGTCCCAGACCTCATCGAGGGTCAGGAAGAAGATGTCGGCGGGTGTGTCGAGGAGGTTTTCACGGGCAAGCGTCTCGCCGACGGCATGGAGGAGCTGCCGCAGCAGACCGTAGATTTTGGTTCGGGCGAAGCGCATGTTCTCACGGTTCTTGACGCCGCAGCGCGTGTGCTTCAGAAGGAATTTGAACACCGTGCGGCGCATACGTGTGAGCGAGGCGAAGGCGTGCTGTTCCGCCTCGGCGCGGATCCGTTGTTCGCGCGCAACCATCGCGGCGAGGTCCAGCAGGGAATCGTCCATCCGCACGTAGTTGGCAAGCATCTGATAAATGAATTCGGGCGTCTCGTGCAAAGAGGGCTCTTCCAGTTTGAGCTCGTTCATGCAGCGGAAGCCGTAGCGGTTCAGGTAGTCTTGGACAGCGGCGGCGACGTGACGGGCCTTGCTGCTGGCGGCTACGGTGGAGAGGAGTTCCTGCGGCGGGAGGGTGGAAAACAGGTGTGCCAGCTCGGGGTCGGCCTTAATAGCGGCTGCCAGTTCCATCAACAGGCGGGTGGGCTGCGTGCTTTCTATATCGCCTTCCCCGCAGATCAGGTTGTTCTGCAGCGTGCCGTTCTCGTCGCCGCACCACTTCTTGCAGCATGCCTTGAGGGTGCCGTAGAAGACCATGACATAGAAGTCGTTGATGATGGGTGTTTTCCAGTTGCGGAGCAGGTTCGTCTCCATGTCCAAGTAGAGCTGCATCAGCTCGTGGGGCGTGTGCCGGCGGAAGTTCATGCTCGACCATCGGGTGTAATAGCGGGTGAAGTGGTCGTTGAAGGCCGGGACGAGACGCTTGAGGCACATGAAGCGGTAGAGCATGCGGGCCACGAGGGCGAGGAGTTTGGGCAGTTCCACGAAGTTACGGCGGAAAAACCCAGCGGACGGCGTGTCAGGATCAACGTCCGTGGTTTCCTTCACCCCCATCATGGACTCCATGAAGGCCTTGTTGAAGGCGTAACCGGGAAACTGGCGCACGAGTCGGTACCAGTTGGGCAGGTTGTAGTAAACCTGGCCTTCGAAAAGGCCCAACATGTTGCGATAGACGGTTTGGTTGGCTTGTATGGTGGCGCGTGAGATCCCCATCACTTCTGAGAAGCAGGTGTAGACCACGGCGTAGGCGTGGCGGATAAAGCTGAAGGTCATAGGCGAGGTCACGCCTGAATAGCTCTCGATGATGTTGGAGTTGTCCCAGATCTGCCGGTTGCCTGCGGCTGGGCCGTACTCCTCCACTGTCGTGATGTCGCGGGTCTGGAGCAGGAAGAGCATGCCCTGCGGGTCAAAGCAGAACTCGATGTCCTGCGGGCGGTGGCAGCGCTTTTCGATCTTCAGGGCCGTTTCGGCGAGCAGGCGGACCTGCGTTTCGGAAAGGGCCGGCCGTTGCTGCAGGTCTTTCTCCACCGGAAGTTCGCGGAGGCCGCTGCCGCGCTCTGTATCAAACGCGAAGCACGTGCGCTTGAGCGCTGTCGTTTGCGTGAACGAGCCGTTGGTCTTGTTGTAGAGCACCGTGTCGGCGTCCAGACCGGCGCTCACCAGTCCTTCGCCGAGCCCGTAGAGTGCGGAGATCACGAGTTGGAGGGGGTCTCGGGTCACGGGGTCGGCCGTGAAAACGACACCGCTCGACTGGGCATCGATCATGCGTTGGATGAGGACTGCCATGGGGACGGGGTGCATGGCGAGGCCGTTATGTTGTCGGTAGAGCAGTGCGCGCGCTTGGTAGCCAGAGGCCCAGACGCGTCGTATGCGGTCGACGATGGCTGCAGTGCCTCTGACGTAAAGAAAGCTCTCGTGGATACCGGCGAATGAATGGCGTGTACCGTCCTCGTCGGCTGCGGACGAGCGTACGGCGACGAAATCCGCGCCGAAACGGGCCGGGACTGCTTCCGCGAGTTCCCGCTCGATATCTTCGGGAATGGGGAGTGTCAGGATCAGTGCCGCGAGGTCTTCGGAGATGCGGACGGCTGTCTTCTCGGTTAATGTGTCGAGCTTTTCGCGGATCGCTTCGTCGAGGCCGGCTTCTGTGAGGCAGCGCCGGAAGACCGAGTCCGGGACGGCGATCCACGGCGGCACCGCGAAGGTTTCCTGCAGCAAGAGCAGATTGTCTCCTTTGCCGCCGATGCTGCCGAAAGGCTTGCCGCCGTCTGAGGGATCAAAGAGGGATTTCACAATGCGTCTCCCGTGAATGTGACGCCGTGCAGTCGGAAGAGCTCGGCCGCGAGCACGAAGTAAAAGAAGATGATGTACCAGCCGCCGTAGGCTTCCAACTGCTTAGCCGTGCGGCGGGAGGGCTTGAGCCAGAAGTGCAACACGCCCACGAGGGTTCCGAAGAAGAGGACGATGAGCCCGCCGTAGTAAAGGGGCCCCAGGTGCAGATAGACGCCGACCATCCACGCGAGGAACG
>JAQUEX010000161.1 GCA_028684935.1 Kiritimatiellia bacterium
AAACGGGGCGGCACAGGCTGGTGTACCGACTTCAGTCGGCCAGGCCCGCAAAAGCCGGCTAAAGCCGGGACACCAACCAACAGCCCCATGACCCCGCCGCGCCCGCCTGCCGCACCCCGGCCGCCAAACGATTGCCGCGCAGATCGTTTACAGGGGTGGCACCGTCTGCTATGCTGACCCCATGCTGAAAGTGCTTCACCACATCCCGCGGGTCATGGTCATTCAAGAGACGAGCGTGCAACCGGGCCGGGACAAGCTGCAGGGCATTTTCAATTATGCCCATCTCTACGGCCCGTGGAACATCCACCTCATCCATGGCCGTTCCGGCGAGCAGAGGCCCAAGAGCTTTGACGACCTGCGGGGATACGACGGCCTCATTGTCGGCCAGATGATGTTGGAGCTCGCGAAATCGTTGGGGCAGGCGCGCCGCCCGACCGTCCTGATGGACCCGCTGGAAGAGGCCCAGCGGCCGGGCTCCCCATTCGCAATGCTGTCCTGCACACTGGATGATTCCGCCCAGGTCGGAAGGGCGGGGGCCGAGTATTTTCTCGAGCGCGGCCACACCCGCTTCGCGTATGTCGGCGACGCGCTCAACCGCAACTGGTCGGTCCGCCGCGGCGAGAGTTTCAGCAACCGGCTCGCAGAGGCAGGATACGCCTGCGACATCTATCCCGCGCGACGCAAGCCGGCCACCGGCACCGATGACGGGCATGCCCTTGCCGAATGGCTGCTGGATCTGCCCAAACCCGCCGCGCTGCTGGCGGCCATGGACACCCGCGCTTGTCAAGTGCTTGAACTGTGTGAAGCCATCGGCGTCCGCGTGCCGCAGGACCTCTCCGTGCTCGGGATCGACAACGACGAACTGATCTGCAACGGCTCTGTGCCCACGCTGTCCAGCATCCGGCGCGAGACCGAACGCTGCGGCTTCATCGCCGCCGGCATGCTCGACCGTCTGATGCGGCGCGAGACCCGAACGCGTGAAGTCTTCCTCTACGGCGTCAAGGAGATCGTCACGCGCGACTCCACGCGGACCTGCCCGCTGTCCGACGACCCGGTTGCCAAGAAAGCCCGGGAGTTTATCCGCGTCAACGCCTGTGTCGGCATCGGCGTTCCGGATATCGTCAAACATCTCAACGTCTCGCGGCGCTTGGCGGAGATCCGTTTCCAGACCGCCTACGGCCACTCGTTACTGGACGAGATCCAAAACGTCCGGCTCGAGCGCGCGGAAAGGCTTCTCAAGGAAACCGACCTGCCGCTCACGGAAATTTGCACACGTTGCGGGTACAGCACCGACGTCCACCTGCGGCGCATCTTCAAAGCCCGCTTCGGCTGCCCAATGCGCGATTACCGTAAGGCGCATTCGAAGGAGGATCAGGAAGGATGCGTGAGAAATTGTGTGGCTTTTCGCGCAGTGAAATCCTAAGCCAAGATTACAGGATTTCCATGATTAATCCTCGCGCGCGAGAACGGCCAGTGCAACACCTGAAGTGTTAAATCCTGTAATCCTGGCAAAAAAAGGCCACGGTTATTCCGACAAGCTCAAGCGCTTCGACCCAATAGGCACCGTCGCATGGCCAAAAGCAACAAGTCCAGCAACATCCGGCCACCGCTCGAAAACACTTTCACCGTGGAGTGTCCGCTATAATCCCAACGCACTGGCACTTCCGCCACACGGTAGCCTAGATCACGCGCCATGGCGATCATTTCGACGTCAAACGCGAAGCGACGCGTGCGCAGCCGTTCAAAGAGGATCTTGGCCGGTTCCGCTCGAAAGAGCTTGAAGCCGCACTGCGTGTCCTTGAAGCCGTGAACGCCGGCCAGATGCACCAGCAGATTGAAGACGCGGCTCAGCACGCGCCGGTGAATCGGCGGCGGTTTGCCGATGCGGGACCCGCGTACCGCGCGCGAGCCGCAGGCGATGTCCGCACCCGCGTCCAGCGCTTCCTTGAGCCTGCGCCAGTCCTGAAGCGGCGTCGAAAGATCAGCGTCCGACATCAACAGCCACTCTCCGCCGGCCGACAGGACACCCGTGCGGACCGCAAAACCTTTGCCTTGATTCACCTCATAACGGAGCAGCCGCATGCGGGGATCCTCACGATCGGCGATCAGGGTGTTGATGATCATCGCACTCGCATCGGGTGATCCGTCGTCCACAAACACCACGTCGACATCAACCCCTTGCGCCTCTTCTTCCGACATGAACGCGACGATCTGACGAATCGAATGCTCGAGCCTGAGGTGCTCCTTATAAACCGGTATGACCAGCGTCAACGTCATCCATTCCCCCTCCCTTACCATGCGCGGCAGAGGAACCCCTTGAGGTAGAGGCCTTCAGGAAAGCAGAGTCCTTCCGGGTGATCCTCGGCTTGCTGCAGCCGTGTAATCACCTGGATGTCACGCTTCGCATCCACCGCCGCGTCGGCGACAACCTTATGGAAAAGTTCCGGCGTCATCAGCCCGGAACACGAGAAGGTCGCCAGCACGCCGCCGGGACGCAGCAGCTTGATGCCCAACAGGTTGATATCCTTGTAACCGCGCGACGCCTTCATCAGACTCCCTTTGGACTCCGCGAATTTTGGGGGGTCCAGCACCACCAGGTCAAAACTGCGTCCCTGGTCGCGGAACGTGCGCAGCACCTCGAACACGTTGCCCTGAATGAAGGACGACTCCTCGACGTGGCATGTGTTGAGCGCGGTATTGGATCGGGCGAGCGCCAGCGCCTCCGCCGAGAGGTCGACGTGCGTGACCGAGGCCGCGCCGGCTGCGACCGCCGCGATCCCGAATCCGCCCGTATAGGAAAAGGCGTTGAGCACGTCGCACCCGTTGGCGTAGCGCTTGATACGCTCGCGGTTGTCGCGCTGATCCAAATAGAAACCGGTCTTGTGCCCGGCACGCACGTCCACCTGGTAGCGGCATCCGTTCTCTACGATCTCGATCCGTTCGGGTGGCGGCTCGCCGGCCAAGACGCCGGACGTTTGCGGCAGCCCCTCGTGCGCGCGCGCCTCCACATCCGAGCGCTCGTAAATGCCGCGGCAGGGGAAATACCGCTGAAGCGCAGCAACGATCACGTCCTTCCAGCGCTCGGCCCCCACGGTCGTGAACTGACAGACGATCCAATCGCCGTAACGGTCGGCGATCAGCCCCGGAACGCCGTCCGCTTCGGCATTGACCAGCCGAAAAGCATTTGTGGCCCCGTCACCCAGAAACGCTGCCCGCGCGCCCACGGCACGCGCGATGCGGTCGCTGACAAACGCGTCATCCACCGCGACTGCGGGATCAAACGACCACATGCGCACCCGGATCTGCGACTCCGACGAAAACGCGCCGGTGCCGAGCGGCGTGCCGTCGGCTGAAACCACCTGCACACTCTCGCCGGGTTCCGGCACGCCATCGACACGTGACACCGCTCCGGAAAAGATCCAAGGGTGCCGTCTCAACACTGAAAAATCCCGATTGGGATGAAGGGTGATAGATGTCATGCGTTGTATCTTAGCAAAGCACCACTGAAGTGGCAGTTCCAAAGATAAGGCGACAGGCAACTCTTAGCGGTTGGGACCGACACGCTCCAGAGGGATACGCGTAAACCAGGGTGCCAGCCTCCGGAACGTCTCGCTGTCTTGCAGGTTGAAACCGTTTCGGTCGGGATCGGCACTATTCGGCATCGCCTCGGTCATGAAGGTCACACGCCGCCGGCCCGCCTCGTCTTGCGGAAAGGTCTCGGCATCCTTCGCATGCACCGCGCCGAACGCGAGATTGTCGCGGAACGCCAGGCGAGGCACCGCCGTCTCCTTGACCGTGCCGTGCATCTGCAAAAAACGCGGGCACTGGATCGCCACGTTTTTTTCAAACACATTGTGGAGCGGCAACTTGGGCTCGTCGTCCATGACGTTCACCAGATGCGGATAACGGTCTTTCCAAGGTGCCGCCTGCCAGTCGACCGCCTGCAATTTGGCCAGAAGGTCCCAGCCGTCCTTGGTCCCCTCGCCCGGCCGCGCCCGCTTCAGGCCACGATCATCCAGATGCAGGGCGGCGGTGCACTCGATAAAAAGATTGTTGCGGATCGTGTTGTAGCGGCCGCCGCCGACGAACGCCGACCAGCCGGTGCGGAAAAAAAGATTGTCGCTGACCGTGTCGCCGCTGTCGCAGTCATCCAGATAGACGCCCATGACCATCACATTTTCCTTGAGCGGCTCATAGTCCGGCGACAACCCCTGCGCTTTCTGCCACGCCACCCCCGGCTGTCCGAAGTGATGGAAATAATTGTAGCGGATGACCGTTCCCTGCGACCCCCAGTCGCGACCCGTATAGAGGCCGCCGCCGTCGCCGCTCTCCATCATCGCCGAATGCACCTCGTTGTATTCGAACACATGATCATTGCCGCCGTACATGACCGCGATGTAGGGTGAATCATGAATCAGATTGTGCGCGACGCGCACGCCGACCCCGTGAAACGCCAAACACTTTCCCTGCGTGCGCTGCAGCCGTCCGCTGTGGTGCAGATGGCAGTTCGTGACGAAATGGCCGCAGCCGGCCAGCGTTTTCCGCTCGCCCCCGCTGACCGTCACGCACGTTCCGCCCGTGCCGTAGACCTCACACCCGTCCAGCCCGCAGTTACGTCCCCCGCTGACGCTGATGCCGTCGGTCGTGACCTGCGCCACGCTCAGCCCTTTCAGCAGAACGTTCTCGCACCCCTCGACCGAAACCGCGCGCCCGGTGCTGTGGGCGAACCGGAGTCCCTCCAGCCTGACATGGGCCGTTTTGACCATCTGGATCAACGGCTGCTTCTGCACCGCCAAAACAACATCATTGACCGCCCCGTCCGGCGGATAGAAATAGAGCACGCGGTTTTCCCGGTCCACATACCATTCGCCGGGCGTATCGAGTTCCTCGAGCAGATTGAAGACGTAATACCGGCGCTTGGCCGTATGCCATTTGGATGAGTTGCCGATGCCGTAAGAATGGATGCCGGCCGAGGTGATCTGACGTTTGGCCGTGTCGATCGCGCCGATCTTGAGAGTCTCGTTGGCCCAGTCATGACACCAGAAGCCGTTCATCCAGATCCCTTTGTCGACGCGCCATCGCGACGGCGCATCGCCCGCATATTCGAACGTGCCGCCCTTGTAGCCGTGTTCCCATTCGCCGGTCGTCTTGTCGACCGGTTTGACGCCGCGATCAATGACCGTGACAATCTCCGTCCACCCGGCATTCGGCCAACGCGCCAGACGCATCGCTTTGCCGCCGCTGAAGACCTCCATCTCTCGCCAGCCGCTGAATTTATCGGGCAAAGGTGCCAAGGCTGCAAGGCCCACGCTCGCAAGATCAAACGCGACAACGTGATCGCGCGCGGCTTCAGGCAGACGTGACCGTGTCTCGGCGTCTGTCACCTTACGGAACCCCGCCGATGGCAGCGCATAACCGCCCGTGAGCACAGCACCTCCCGCGCCGGCGCGGATCACGAGAGGTGCGGCCGCCCCAGAACCGCCATCCTGAGCGTCCAGCACCAAGTGCCCGGCCGCCAGAGAAAAGCTTCCGGATGCCTCGACGACCACGCCTTTGTCCGGAAACGCGCCCGCGTTTTTCAGCGCGCGCACGGCATCGCGTGCCCGCGCCAGCGATGCAAACGGCTTGCCGGCCGATCCATCATTGCCGTCATTGCCGCGCTGCGCATCCACATATATCGTCCGTTGCGCCCGGCCTGTCATTGCCGCAAACACTGCCAACGCGCCAGCCGCCATCCCCCGCATCACCACCTTGTCCATAACGCCCCCTTCGCTCCCGCAACCAGTTAGTCACACCCTCTGGCCGATAGTGATAGCAAAAGCGGCTGCGGATAGCGAGTCGGCAATAGACACAGTGCGGCTTACTTTTTGCCGGGGAAGAGCGCTTTGATCGCCGCGAGCGTCTTGTCAACCAAGATCTGCCCGCCTTCAGGCCCAACCGGCGTGGACTGCGGCACGGCGCTGTACCCGCCGCCCGTGACAGCCCGCTCAGAGGGCAGATAGGAATGCCGAGCATCTGCAGGGCTGGCCAGTTGGACCAGCATCGTCTGGCCGGCCGGGCTGCTTCCGTGAATGCGCATCGCGTAATCCACGAACAACTCAAAAGGATTGGTCGCCAGAACCAGATCGCCCATGCGCAGGACATGGATCTCAATCGTGTTGACCGGATCGTGCTTCTGCTGGGCCTCATACCGGTCCAGCGTGGACTTGTACCACCGCTTGCGGCTGAAGACGCCCGACTCTTTCTCGTCGCGCTTGGCGTAGTCGGCGTATCCTTTCTTGGCCTCTTCGTACTCATGGTCCGTCAGCTTACGGCCAGGCACCTGGAACCGCTCCACACGGTGGGCGAACGGCACATCCGTTCGCAGATCGGCGCGGATCACCTCCCACGTCTCATCGAACGCCGCCACAATCCGGCGCGCCAGCTCCTGTTTGCGCGACAGCTTGCGCAGGCGCTCCATGCGCGCCTCGGCCGCGCCGCGCAGCATGACCCGCGGCACCTGGTCGCCCGCCGGACCGCAAAAGCCCAGCACGACCACCCCCGCACCGTATTTGGCCTTCAGACTCTCACGCACGTGGTGCCAATAGTCTGCGCTCACCTCGTATAGGTGTTCCACCGTCTGGGACGGACACGGCACAGCCACCGCTGTCGCCAGCAGCCGCTTTTCGGAATCCGTGAAGCACAGCACATCCACGGCATGATCCTCCCAGCCCTCCAGCCTGCGGAAGGTCGGCGTATCGATCTTGCCGTACATCACCGCCGTGCCGTCGGCATACACCACGCGCCGGTTGTGGCCGACCACCGCATGCCCCAATCCCCACGCCGCGGCACCCGGCTTGCGGCCCTCCCACGCCTTGGCCGCCGCATCGGCCATCCGGTCCAGCATGAACGGCACGTACTCCTTGGGCGGAATGGCCTCGCCATAGTCATTGAAGCGCTCCTGGTTGAGCGTCGGACCGGTGTGCGTGTGCGTGGCAGCCAGAAACAGCATGTTGGTGTCAAATCCCGCCAGACGCGCCCCCAGACGCATCCGCAGATCGCGCTGCACCTCGACCGGGATCGACACGACGTCCACCGATATCAGGATCGCCTGCCCGGCCGGCTTCCCCGCCTCGCTCGCCTCCAGCGCCAGAACGTTCGCCATGCACGGACTCTCGACCTTTTTCGAGATGCGCTGATGGAACTGTCCCGCCAAAGAAATCGGCCGGTCCGGCGTGATCGAAAC
>JAQUEX010000162.1 GCA_028684935.1 Kiritimatiellia bacterium
GCCAGCAGGATTTTGAAAGTGGAACCGGGTGGATAGCGTCCCTGCACCGCGCGGTTGAAGGCCGGCGCGTTCTTCTCGTCCGCGATGGCCTCGGCCGGATTCAGCGGATCGAAGCCCGGCGAGCTGACCAGCGCGAGCAGGGCCCCGCTGCGCGGCCGCATGATCACCACCGCGCCTTTGCGTCCGGCGAGCAGCTCGTAGGCCTTCTGCTGCAGGCGCTGGTCGAGGGTCAACGTCACGGCTTCACCCTCGGCGGCGCGCTGCGCGAAGAGCGCCTTGCCCAGCGCTTCGTCCCGTTTGTCGAGCGCATACCCGCTCAGGGTCGGATCACACACGCGCTCCACCGAAGTGATGCCGTAGGTGGAATGGTAGTAGCCCAGCGGATGAGCCGCAGCCTCGCCCAGCGGGTAGCGCCGTCCCCAGACATCGCCGGGAACCGGCGCGGCCAGCACACGGCCGCGACGGTCCAGCAGCGGCCCGCGCATCACCTGCTTTTCAGCCGCGTTCGGCCGGCGGTTGTAACGGCGCATGAATTTGACGAAAGCAGGGTTGGTGTATCCCAGCATCTGCCAGGTAGCCTGATAGCCCAGCACTGCAAACAGCGCACCGGCGAACAGGATGCGCAGCAGCCCGTAACTCGTGACCTTACCGGGTTTCACCGTCGGAGCGCAGAGGATGCCGAGCGCGGCGACCGCCAGAACCGCCAGAAAAACGATCTTTAGGGCTCGGAGCAGATCCGGCCCCAGATCGCTGTTCAACAGGTCCATCAGGCGTTCAAGCATGGCGCTTAAACCTGAGCCATCAACTCGGCCACCAACTGGGTGAAACGCTGCGGGTTTTTCGGCGACGCGCCCTCTGCCAGCAACGCCTGCCCAAACAGCAAGTCGGCATAGTCGGCCAACCGGGTGTCGTTTTTGTCAGTTTCCAGCATGCTCTTCATGCGTGCGATCACGGCATGGTCAGGATTCAACTCCAGCGTGCGGAGCTGTTTCGGCACCTCCTGATTCATGGCGCGCATCAACCGTTCCATGCTCGGGTTCAACGCATGCTCGTCAGCGACCAGGCAACAGGCGGAGCCGGTGAGGCGCGGCGAGAAACGGACTTCTTTGACGTCGTCTTTCAGATGCTCCTGAATCAACGCCGTCAATTCTTTGAAGTCGCCGGCCGCCGCCTCGATCTTCTTTTTCGCGGCGGCTTTCTCTTCGTCGGTGCCGACTTCCAGCGCCCCCTTATCGACGGCAACCAGTTTCTTGCCGTCGAATTCGCGCAGCGTGTCGACCACCCATTGGTCGATCGGGTCGGTGAAAAGCAGCACGTCGTAGCCGCGCTGGGTCAGCGCCTCGATGTGCGGCGCATGCCGGGCGGTCTCCAGGTCTTCGGCGATCAGATAGTAGATCTCCTGCTGCGTCTCGGGCATCGCCTTGACATAGTCCGCCAGCGAGATCAGCGCGTTGCCGTCGCGCGTGGCCGAGCGGAACATCATCAGCGCCTTAAGCTTGTCGCCGTTTTCGTAATCGTTGTGCAGCCCCTCTTTGAGCACGCGGCCGAACGCGGTGAAAAAGTCGGTGTAGGTCTCGGGCGCGTCGGCCATCATCTCAGCCAGCGTGCCCAGCACCTTGCCCGTGATGTTGCTCTTGATCTTGCGGATGACGGCATCATCCTGCAGCATCTCGCGCGAGACGTTGAGCGGCAGGTCGCTGGAATCGACGACGCCTTTGACAAAGCGCAGGTACTCCGGCAGCAGCAGATCGAAGTCGGCACCGATAAAGACGTTGCGGACATAGAGGTGGAGCCCGTGTTTTTTGTTGGGCATCATCAGGTCGAAGCCGGCCTGCTTCGGCAGGAAGAGCAGCGCCTTGAACTCGACCGCGCCTTCGACCGACATCGGAATGGTCTTAAGCGGCGGATTGTAATCGTGGGTAAGGTGCGTATAAAACTTGTTGGTCTCTTCCTCGGTTTGCTCGCTCTTGGGGCGCTTCCAGAGTGCCTTCATGGTATTGAGCGGCTGCGCATCCTCCTTGGGCGCTTCGCCGGTGTCGCTGAAGCGGATCGGATAGGCGATAAAATCGGAGTACTTCTTGACCAGCTCGTGCAGGCGCCACTCGTTCAGGAAGTCATCCATTCCTTCGCGCAGCTTGAGCACGATGGTCGTGCCCGGCTTGTCGCGCGCGGCCTCCTCTAGGGTGTAACTGCCGTCGCCCGCCGAACTCCATTTGACTGCCTTCTGGCCTTCGCCGCGCTTGAGCGTGATCACGGTGACCGTTTCGGCAACCATGAACGCGGCGTAAAAGCCCACGCCGAACTGGCCGATCAGTTCCGGAACATTGGTCTGCTGCTTCTCCCGGAGCGCCTGCGCGAAGGCTTTCGTGCCGGAATTCGCGATGACGCCGAGATTCTTGTCGAGTTCCTCCTCGCTCATGCCGATGCCGTTGTCGGCGATCGCCAGCGTCTTGTCATCCTTGTCCACGATCAGGTCGATCTTCCAGACCGGGGCATCGGCAACCACCGACTTGTCGGTCAACCCCAGATACTGGGCGCGGTCGATCGCGTCCGACGCATTGGAGATCAATTCGCGCAGGAAGATCTCTTTCTTCGAATAGAGGGAGTGGATGACCAGATCCAGCACCTGCTGGATCTCCGCTTTGAAGATATGGGTTTTCTTGCTCATACGTGTGTGTGTTCTCCGGTTAATCTCTGCTGCGCCCGCCGCCGATCAATCCGGCACGAAACAGGAAGTACAGCAGGGTTAAAAGCGAACTGACCGCGCCGGCCAGATAAGTCAGGAAGGCCGCGTTCAGTACGCGTCCGGCCTGCGGCTCCTGGTCGGGCGAGACGATGCCGGCCATGACCAGATGCTGCTTGGCGCGCGCGCTGGCATCCCACTCGACCGGCAGGGTGATCACGGCAAACAAAAAGGCGACCGCAAACAGCGCGCAGCCGACGTAGATCAGCGGCTGCATGCGGAACAACAGGCCCGCACCGAAGACATAGAAGGCGAACATGCTGCTGAAGTTGGTGACCGGCACCAAGGCGGTGCGCACCTTCAGCGGCGCGTACTCGGCGGCATGCTGCAACGCGTGCCCGGCCTCGTGACAGGCCACGCCCACGGCAGACAGCGAGTTAGAACCATACACGCCCGGCGAGAGACGCAATGCCTTCTGGGTGGGATCGTAGTGATCAGACAGAAAGCCCTGCGTCTGCTCGACACGCACATCGAACACGCCGTTGGCGCGCAGCATGCGCTCGGCCGCCTGCGCGCCGGTCATACCCGAATAGGACCGCACTTTTGAATAACGGCTGAACGTCACTTTCACCAGCAGCGACGCCAGGCCGGCTAGGATCAGTCCTGGAATGAGAAACATGAAATAAACTGGGTCGTAAAACATGGTGGTGATTCTCCTTTTTCCGCAGGACCGCCGGGCTGAAAACAGATTTCCAACACCCTCATCTGTGATGCGAAAACGACTCAGCAGCCCGCAGGAAAAAAATGCCCAAACATGATACTATAGCACCGGCACACGGACAAGCGGCAATCAGGAACCGAACGCGCGTTCGCGTGACCAGGCGCGCGCCGGCCGCGGTTCCTTGTAGATCTCACGTTTCGCGATGAAACGCATGCTTTTGCGTCCGAGCAGTTTTTCGGCTTCGGTGACGAAGTCTGGCGACGGATCAACCAAAAACGTCCGGTCGGGCTGGATCAGGACGCGCCGCCTGTCCGGGTAGACCATGCAGACCAACAGGGGGGTGGTGCCGGGATTCGCAGCGACCAGGCTGCGCAACGCCGCGATGCGTTTAAGAGTGGTGGTGTCGACGCCCACGCCCGCGATGATCTTGGCGCAAAAATGGCGGGGGGCGTCGAGCAGCGGATACACCTCGCGCGCGATGATCTTGGCGGGTTCGTCGCGTTTTGAAAGCGTGCCGCACACCAGCACGGGCTGGTCCGGGACGCAAGCGCCTTCATATTTCTTGAACGCTTCAGAAAAGACCAGCACTTCCATGCTGGTCTCGCCGTCGTCGAGCACCAGCACCGCCCACGCCTCTTTGGATTGTTTGCTGATGCGGCGCGTGACCGAGGCCGCCATGCCGGCCACGCGGATGTCATGATCATTCTTGGCGGCGGCAGCCTTGGCGAGGGTGGATGTCTGAATGTCCTTGATGATGCGGCGGAAGCGGGTCAGCGGGTGGCCGGTCATATAGATGCCAAGCAACTCGCGTTCATAGGTCAGGTTCTCTTTTTCGCTCCATGGCTCGCTCTCAGGCAGATGGTTGGGGGCGGCGGAGCCGGCATCATGCGCATCAAGCATCTCGAAAAGATTACTCTGGCCGCTCGCTTTTTCCCGCAGTTTTTCGGCAGCGTTCGCGAACGCGAAATTGATGGCATTGAAAAGCCGGGCGCGGTGCATGCCGAATCCGTCCATCGCGCCGCACTTGATCAACGCTTCCAAGACGCGCTTGTTCACGATGCCGGGGTCGAGCCGCTGGCAGAAGTCGATCAGCCCCGTAAAAGGACCGTTGGCCTTGCGCTCGGCCACAATGGCCTGCGCGGCCCCTTCGCCGACACTCTTGATGCCCGCCAACCCGAAGCGGATATTGCCGTCTTCCGGGATAAAGCGGTCGAGGCTGTGATTCACATCGGGCGGCAGAACGGTGAGCCCCATGTCGCCAGCCTCGGCCACAAAGCCCGGGAGCTTGTCAAAGTTGCCGATTTCCGACGAGATCTGCGCACACATGAACTCGGCGGGATAGTGAGCTTTCAGGAAGGCGGTCTGGTAGGAGACCACCCCGTATGCGGCGGCATGCGATTTGTTGAACCCGTAATTGGCGAACTCGGTCATCGTGTCGAAGATCTTGTTGGCCAGTTCGTTCGACATGCCGCTGGTTTTTGTGCAGCCCTCAACAAAAGCCGGACGTTCCTTGGCCATGACCTCGGGTTTCTTCTTGCCCATGGCGCGGCGCAGCAGATCGGCGCGCCCCAGCGAATAGCCGGCCAGCGATTGTGAGGCGCGCTGAACCTGTTCTTGATAGACAAAAATGCCGTAGGTTTCCTCTAGAGACGCCTCCAGTTTAGGGTGGTCGTAGACCACCGGCTCCTTACCCTCTTTGCGGGCGATGTAGCTGGGGATGTTCGCCATCGGACCGGGGCGGTAGAGTGCGGTCACCGCGATGATATCTTCAATCCGGTTGGGCTTCAGGTCCGTCAAGACACGCCGCATTCCGCCGGATTCGAACTGGAACACGCCGACGGTATCGCCGCGCTGAAAGAGCTTGAAGGTTTCTTCGTCATCGAAACGGTTGAATTCAGGCGAATTGAGGTCGAGTTCAACGCCATGCACCAGCTTGACCAGGTCAACGGCCTCTTGAATGACGGTCAGCGTCTTGAGCCCCAGGAAGTCCATCTTGAGCAGTCCGACATCCTCGATCGGCTCTTTGGCGTACTGCGTGACGGGGTTGCCGTCCTTGTCGCGCGCAAGCGGCACGAGGTCGATCAGCGGCTTGTCCCCGATCACGACGCCGGCGGCATGCACGCCGGTATTGCGGTAGAAGCCTTCGAGCAGTTCGGCGTGCTGCATGATGCGCCGCAGATCGGGGTCCACCGCGCACAAGGCGCCGAATTCGGGATTCTCGGTCTTGGCTTTCGCCAGGGTGATTTTCGGGTCGTCGGGGATCAGCTTACAGAAGATGTTGGATTTGCTCAGCGGTATTTCCAACACGCGGGCGATGTCGCGGATCACCGTTTTCGCGCCGAGTTGGCCGTACGTCACGATCTGCGCGACACGGTCCTTGCCGTATTTTTGAGTGACGTATTCGATTGTCTTGCCGCGGTTGGTCTGGCAGAAATCGATATCGAAGTCCGGAGGCGAGATGCGTTCCGGATTTAAGAAACGCTCAAAAATAAGGTCGAAGCGGATCGGGTCGAGCTGGGTGATATCCAGCGAGTAGGCCAGCAGCGAACCGGCGCCCGAACCGCGGCCGGGACCGACCGGAACGCCGTGGCCGCGCGACCATTTGACGAAGTCGGAGACCACCAGGAAATAGTTGATAAAACCTGTTTTTTTGATCACGCCGACCTCGTAATCAAACCGTTCGACCAACTGTTTCTCGATGTCGGTGCCCGGCCGGTCATAGTCCAGCCCGTAATGGCGGCGGAGTCCCTCTTTGCCGAGATGGATCAGATAATCGAAGCCCGTGCCCTGCCACCCGTCAGGCAACGGGAATTCCGGGAAGTGGAGGCTTTCAGCACGCCCGTCGGAAAAGGTCAGTTCCACATTGCAGCGGTCGGCGATCTCCTGGGTGAGGTCGAAGGCCTCTGTCTCGCCAGGGAAGCGCTTTTCAAGCTCTTCGCGTGACTTGAAGTAAAACTCGTTGGAACCGTAGCGCATGCGCTTGGGATCACTCATCGTGGTGTTGGTCTGGATACACAGCATCACCTCGTGCGCTTCAGCATGGCTCTGGTGCAGATAGTGCACGTCATTTGTGACCACCGCCCTTAGACCGGTGCGTTTACGCAGTTCGCGCACGCCTTCGTTGATCGTGCGCTGCTCAGGCATCCCATGGTCTTGCATTTCAAGGTAAAAATGGTCAGGTCCGAAAATCTCCATATATTCCCGGGCCACGCGCTCGGCTTCATCGAGGTTGTTGTCCAGCAGATGCATGTTGACCTCGCCCTTGACACAGGCTGCCAAGCCGATCAACCCCTTGGAATAGGCTCGCAGCACTTCTTTGTCAATGCGGGGCTTGTAATAAAATCCCTCCATGTGCGCGATCGTGTTGAGCCTGGCGAGGTTGTGGTAGCCTTCATTGTCTTTGGCCAGCAGCACAAGGTGGTGATAAGGTAAGGAATGATCACGCGTCGAACGGGGGGCACTCGCCAGGATATACATCTCGCAGCCGATCACCGGCTTGATCCCCAGGTCGCGACAGGTCTTATAAAACTCGATTGTCCCGTACATGACACCGTGGTCGGTCATCGCCACGGCAGTCATGCCTAATTCTTTCGCGCGCAGGACTAAGGGCTTGATATGGCAGGCACCGTCCAGCAGGCTGTATTTCGTATGCAGATGAAGATGAGCAAAAGGCTTCGGCATGTCTTCCGACCGGGCGCGCAGGGTGATACGGAAAGGGGCAGTGGCACGCCCTGGACACCCCCCCTCATAAACCGTCACCAGCTTAGCAAACCGTCTGTCCGGGCGAAAGCCGCAATTCAGCCGCCCGCCCGCGTCGG